>JAYVQV010000219.1:0-8332 GCA_043776855.1 Limisphaerales bacterium
GCCGACGCCAGAAATCAACGTGACCGCAAACACCAACGCGAGCAAACTCCAATACCAAAACATCTCGCCATCGTGACCGTTTTTGAAAATCTGCTCGGCTTTCAGGAAGTGCGGGAGGAAAAACAGCAGCGTATCGGTAAAGCTGGAAATGGTTCCGAAAATCCATTTGACCGCCGCGAGCGTCAGTAACGCTGGGAGCGTGACCGCGAGACCGGTAAAAAAACTGGCGCGCCAACTGGCAAAAAGTGTTTTCCTCACGCAGAGATTTTAGCGGGGCGCGAGAGTTGTGCGAGAGAAAACCTTTTGGCAAGCAGGCGCACCAACCGATTTTCCTCGCGCTTCATTGTGCGGCGCAAGTGTGGCTTCAAGTCATCGTAGCCGAGCAGGTGCAGGACGCCGTGGACGGTGTAGCGCACGATTTCCGACTGCCAGGTTGTCTGAAATTCTTTTGCTTGGGCGATGGCGTCATCCACGCAGATGAAAAGTTCGCCGTGCAGTTGTTTCCGCTTTCCGTTTTCAGCTTTCAGCTTTTCCGTGTGATCGAACGTGATGACATCGGTGGAACCTTCGTGTTGAAGAAAAGTTTCATTCACCAATGCCATTTCACGCGCGCTGACAAGACTGATTCCAAGTTCCGCTTCAGAAATTTCCAACTCGGAAAATAGTTCGCTGACAATCTGCTTGAGCAGGCGCGAATCAATCCGTTTCTTTCGCTGGCGGTTGACGATGATGACGTTCATGGCTCACTCTTTGCGCGGCCCGCGATGTTCCTCGTAGGCGGCGATGATGCGTTGCACCAGCGGGTGACGCACCACGTCGCGCTTGGAAAATTCCACGATGGCGATGCCTTCCGTGTTTTTCAGCGCCCGATGCGCTTCGGCCAGGCCGGATTTTTTGTGCGACGGTAAATCAATCTGCGTCTCGTCACCGGTGATGACGGCTTTCGAGCCGTGGCCGAGGCGCGTGAGAAACATCAGCATCTGTTCGGTCGTGGAATTTTGCGCTTCGTCGAGGATGATGAAGGCGTTGTTCAACGTGCGGCCTCTCATGTAGGCGAGGGGAGCGATCTCAATCGTGGCGCGCTCGATGTGCTTGGCAATCTCCTCGGCGGGCATCATGTCGTGCATGGCGTCATGCAGCGGGCGCAGATACGGCGTGATTTTTTCGTAAAGGTCGCCGGGCAAGAATCCCAGTGCTTCGCCGGCCTCAACTGCCGGGCGCGTCAAAATGATCCGGGAAATTCTGCCTTCACGCATCGCCGACAATGCCGTTGCAACCGCCAGATAAGTTTTGCCCGTGCCGGCCGGGCCGATGCCAAACGTGATGTCATGCTGGCGGATGGCATCGAGATATTTTTTCTGGCCGACGGTTTTAGCAGTGACGCCGGGCTTGCGTTCGTGCGTGTGGACGCGGTCGCTCACCATTTCCTTCAACGTCGCTGCGCCATCATTTTTCACGACGCTGATGGCGTGAGTGAACTCGCGGTTCTTCACGGGTGAACCGGCTTTCAGCATGGATTCGAGCGAAGTGAACAGATGCTTCGCGCGTTCAATATCCTCCGCCGTGCCTTCCAGCTTGATCCAGCCTTCGCGCGAAGTTGCCTTGACGCCGAGTTCGGTTTCCAGCGCGGCGAGGTTGCGTGGTTCGTGATTGTAAAGCTGCTGCGCGAACCGCGCGTTTTCGTAATGGAGGGTTTCAGTGGGCACAAGTAATTTAGTTATCTTTTCGGCAGTGAACGTAGCATTCTACCGCACTCCATCGAATGAATTGAATTAAATCGTCGTCTGTGATTACGCATAAAAAATCATCTCCATTATGAATGAGAGCATTGCTTATAGATTTGCTCTCGTTCGGGGCAACGCACCAGAGACTAGGAATTGGGTTATCAATTTGCGCAATATTTCCGACATAAGAGAAGGCTCCTTCAGCGCGAATTTTTTCTTCTAATGCTACCACCTCCTTAAGAAGTTTAATTCCTACTGAAGTTGCCCCAGCAGACAAAGCCGCCTCGGTTGCACTTATCACCGCAGAAGCAGCAAGCACCCATCCAATTGAACCTATTGCTCCTAGGCCAGTTGAAACACCTTGAAGTAATTTTGCAACTTCCGCCTTTTTATTGTTGAGCTTCGCTATCTCGGTTTCATCAAAAAGTCGTATGGCCTTAACTTTTAAAGTTCTTCCAGAATTCAACGAAATATCTAATCGAAATCCTCTATCAACTTCTTTCGCGAGAGGCAAATTTGCCAACGAGTTTGATAGCATTCCGAGTGATTTTAGTTTTGAATCATTAAACAACAGCTCACCGACGGAACTCCAATCAGAATTGTTACCTTCAGGGCAAGCGAGTGTATCACGCGCAATTTGTCCTTCTAAGACAAGTTGCCTGATCTTCCCTTCTTCATGCGGACCTTGTTGTTGGTCATTAACCCAAATAAAGAATTTCATGCGTTGCCTCAAATTATTTCAACTTTTTACAAATTTATTTAGCCACAGATTTTCACAGATGAAACAGAGATGCAATGCTTGTCGGCGCAGGCAATCTGGTAAAATAAAAAAGGCGAGGCTTGCGCCTCGCCTTTTGAAATAGTTTGAGAATTACTTGGCCGCAGCGACGGTTTTTTCCTTCTTCTCATTGACGAGGGTCGCGCCTTTGCCGAGGCGTTTGCGGAGGTAGGTGAGCTTGGCGCGGCGAACCTGGCCTTCGCGCTCAACTTCAATCTTGTCCACGCGCGGCGAGTGCAGCGGGAAAATGCGTTCCACGCCTTCGCCGTAGCTGATGCGGCGGACGGCGAAGGTCTCGTTAAGACCCGTGCCGCGCTTGCCGATGACGACGCCCGCAAAAATCTGGATGCGTTCCTTGTCGCCTTCGACGACTTTGGTGTGGACTTTCACAGAGTCGCCGACGTTGAATTTTGCGTCGTCTTTACGAAACTGTTCCGATTCAATTTTCTTTTGTAATGCCTGGTTCATAAATTTTTCGTGATCCGTGATGAGTGATGGGTGAAAACTTTTTTCACTGGTTACGAATCACTCGTCAAATTTTCATTTCAACAAATCTGGCCGCTGCTTTTCCGTCCGCAACTTGGCCTGTTCCCGCCGCCACTTTTCAATCTCGGCGTGGTTGCCGTTCATCAACACTTCCGGGACTTTCATCCCGCGAAAATCTGCCGGGCGCGTGTATTGCGGATATTCCAGTCCCGAAAAATCGGGACTGAAGGACTCGTCCGCCGAACTCGCATCGTCGCCCAAAACTCCGGGCAGCAACCGCGCCACCGCATCAATCACCACCATCGCGGGCAGCGCACCGTTCGTGAGAACGTAATCACCGATGGACAACACATCGTCCGCCAAACCTTCCTGCACCCGCTCGTCAAACCCTTCGTAATGTCCCGTGACGAGCAGCAAATCTTTTTCCTGCGCCAGTTCGCGCGCAATTTCCTGCGTAAATTTTCTACCGCTGGGCGAAAGCAAAATTACTTTCGTCTCGGCGCGCTGCAAACTTTCCACCGCTTCAAAGAGCGGCTCGACTTTCATCAACATTCCCGGCCCGCCGCCAAACGGTTTGTCGTCCACCGTTTTGTGCCGGTCGTGCGTCCAGTCGCGCAACTGGTGGATGGTTAAATCCAGCAGACCTTTCTTGCGCGCCCGCATGATGATGCTTTCATCGAGCGGTCCGGCGAACATCGCCGGAAACAAAGTGAGCACGTCAATTTTCACGGCGTTGGAGTTCAAGCTTTAGCTTGCCTCGTTCAAATTTTAGGGGAACAAGCTAAAGCTTGAACTCCAACTTAATTCGTCTTCCCGTCTTCCACGATCTCCACCGAGCAGCGCAAACCTTTTTTCGCCGCCCCGGCCAAAAGCAAAGAACGGATCGCGTTAATCGTGATGCCCTGACGGCCAATGATCTGGCCGACATCCGACGGAGCGAGGCGCAGTTCGTAAACGGTCGCGCCCGCGCGTTCCACCGGCGTGACCGTCACCGCGCCGGGGTTCTGCACGAGTCCTTTGACGACGTATTCGAGGAACTCCTGCATGGCGAAAAACTTTTAGGCCGCGACCGGAGCCGCTTTGCCGAGCTTCTTGATGAAGCTGGCGACGGTATCGCTGGGCTGTGCGCCCTTGCTAATCCAGTATTCGGCGCGGTCGAGCTTGAGGGTGTAATTTTCACCCTGCTTGAGCGGCTGGTAGGAACCAATCTCCTCGATGAATTTACCATCACGAGGGCTGCGGCTATCGGCGACGACAATACGGAACACGGGAGTGTTCTTGGTGCCGACGCGTTTCATGCGAATTTTTACTGACATAATTTAATAAAAGGACGCGAAGACTATCAATCGGACATTGTTTTGCAAGCGTTGTTTTTTCAAATGTCGTGTAGTTTTCAAAGCAGGACATTTTTGGAGATAGCAAAGCAGGACAAAATCATTTGGGCGGCGGGGAACCAGCGGTGCGGCGAGGCGTGGGGTGGAAAGAAATCCGGCTCAACCGCAAAGCGTCCTGTTTTGCTCGCACCACGACAGCGGACTTGTCCAGTGCGAGGTCTTGGGGCGCGGGCTTCAGCCCGCTTCAACTCACATTATTAAGTTGGGCTGACAATTTACCGTTCGCTTTTAACTTTGAAAATTGAAGCGGCATAAATGCCGCGCTCCAAGATGGCTTCGCTGTGTTTTCATGCTGACTATTTTTGCCCCACCAGATTATCGCCCACGAAAATGCGGTAGTCCTTGATCTGCCCGCCGCCGTTGCCTTGGCGCGGAACATAGCGGAAGCCGGAAATTTTTTGCGGCTGACCGAGATTCAAAATCAAACGGTGCGGATGATTCGGCTGCGCGTTTTTCCATTCCGTGTGCCAGAAGTTCGCCGTCTGGCCGTCAATCGCGTTTTCCGCCGCGCCGTCCTCGCCGTTGTGTTCCTCGCTGTCCACATAGGCAATCGTCCAGCCGTTATGACTGATGGCGTTGCCGGATGCGTCGAGCAGATCCAGTTCGGCGATAGCGGCGAATGGTTTACCATCGTGTGCGTTCAGCGATTCGAGGCAGAAGAATTTTCCGGTGGCAGGCGTGGCGAATTTTATTTCCTGCGTGTCTGTTCCCGGCGCGAACGCAGCGGTGTGAATCGGCGTCGCGGAATCTAGATTTAATTTCACCGCCGGACGATGCGTCTGGGCAAAATCTTTTTCAGGATGCAGTTCGTCGAGAATCGGTTTTTCCAAACCGGCGACGACGTGGCTGGTCGAACCGAGTGTGTCGAGGATGACGATTTCATTTTTGCCCGCGCGCAACCAGCAACCGGGCGCGTAGGCAGTTTGCGACGGGCCGATGTTCCAATAACGACCGAGGCAGCGGCCGTTCACCCACACATCGCCCTTGCCCCAGGCGCGTAGATCCAAAAACGTGTCGCCGACTTTTTCCAGCGTGAACGTGCCGCGCCAGAACGCGGGCTGGTTTCCGCTTTCCGCTTTCCGCTTTCCGCTTTCAAATTTGAGACCCACCAACATCTTGTCATCCAGCGGGAGATTGAAAATCTCCCAGCCCGTCAAAACTTTACCGCCGAGTTTCACGGGCGCGATGAGGCCTTTGCGGTCGGCCATCTCCGGCCCGAAATTGATGCGGCCTTGTGGCTCAACGAGAATGTCGAGTTGCGATTCTTTTTCGCGCGCAGGCAAATTAATTTTCGCGCTACCACTGCGGCGGTCGAGGATGCCGATGCGCTGGCCGTCCACAAAAACAAAACCGAAGTCGTGGATCGCCGCCGCTTCAAGCGTGGTGGCCGCGCCCGCCGGAATTTTCGTGCGATACAAAATGCAGCCGTAGCCTTGATCGTAGGCTTCCATGTTGCGCGGCGTCGCATCTTTCAACGGGGCAGGGAGGTTGTCGAAGATGGGGGCGACTTCTTTTAATTCCACTGGCGCAAAACTGATGACGGGATTTGCCGCTGGCGGCTCCGGGATTTTTTCACCCGGCAAAAGATATTTTGAAAACAATTCGCGCGTTTGAAAAAACTTCGGCGTCGTCCAGCCGGCCTCGCTGATGGGCGCGTCGTAATCGTAACTCGAAGTGTCGGGCTTGAACGGGCGGTCGCAGCCCGACCACAATCCAAACGTCGTGCCGCCGTGCGCCATGTAGATGCTGAATGACGCGCCCATGTCGAGCATGAGCCGGAGGTTATCGAGATATTTTTTGGTGTCGCCGTAATGATGCGTTGCGCCCCAGGTGTCGAACCAGCCGGGATAAAATTCACTGCAAATCAGCGGGCCTTGCGGTTGCAGCTCGCGGAGCTTCGCAAAGTTTCTTTTCACATCGCTGCCGAAGTTTGCGGCTTGAAAAAGATTGGTGAGCATTCCGTTGCGCATCACGTCCGGCGGATTGCACTCGAAGAGCGGCACGTCAAAACCTGCAGCCAGCAAGGTGTTTTTAATTTCTTCCATGTAGCTCGCGTCCTTACCAAAAAATCCGTATTCGTTTTCCACCTGCGCCATGATGATGGGGCCGCCGTGCGTGATTTGCAGCGGAGCGAGGACGCGGCCAACTTCTTTGAGATAAGTTTTCACCGCGTTGATGTAATTCGGATCGCGCGAGCGGAGCTTGATGTCGTCGTGCTTGAGCAGCCACCACGGCGTGCCGCCCATTTCCCATTCCGCGCAGGCGTAAGGACCGGGACGGAGGATGACCCACAAGCCGAGTTCTTGCGCGATGCGGCAAAATTCCGCGTCGTCCGCCTGACCGGTCCAAACATATTCGCCGGGGTGCGGTTCGTGGAGATTCCAAAAGAGGTAGGCGCAAACGGTGTTCAATCCCATCGCCTTGGCCATCTGCAAACGGTGCCGCCAGTATTCCATCGGCACGCGCGCGGCGTGGATTTCGCCGCAGCGGATTTGCAGGCGCTGGCCGTCGAGCAGGAAATCATTCGTGCCGATGGCGAAGGTGTGGCGCGGCGTGGACGGCTGGGAGTGGGCGCAGCCGGCAAACAAAATCGCGGCGGAGAAAACGGAAAATAATTTTGCTTTGGACATGGGCAGATGATGATTGTTTTGGTTGCGCTACGGAAAGGAAAAAATCGGAGGCGAAGTGTTTGCGGGAAAATGGTGCGCGCTGCAAGTTTCGAATCTGCCGAATATGAAGCAAAGCTTGCCGTGTGGTCCTAATCAGGGCTACATTCGCCGCATGAGTAAAACCGCCACCATTCGCACCCGGATCGAGCCAAGCCTGAAAAGCGAGGTTGAGGAAATTCTTTCGCAGCTTGGCCTGACCGTTTCCGAAACGGTGCATCTGCTTTACCGGCAAATTAAATTGCAACGCGGCTTGCCTTTTGACGTGCGGATTCCAAATGAACTGACGGTGCGGACGCTGAACTCAAGCAAGGCCGGCCGGGGCGTGAAACGGTTTGGCAGCAAAAAAGAACTCTACGCCGACTTGGGCTTGTGAGGACATTCAGCCGCTCAACGCAATTCAAGAAGGACGTGAAACTTGCCGGTAAACGCGGCAAGGATTTGGAGAAGCTCAAAGCGATCCTCAACCTGCTGATTGCCGGTGACGCATTGCCAGCACAATACAAAGATCATCCGTTGCGCGGAAATTTTACAGGCAGCCGCGACTGCCACATTGAACCGGACTGGCTGCTGATTTACACGCTCACGGAAAACAACGGTCACGTCCGGCTTGAACGCACCGGCACGCATAGCGATTTGTTTCGCTAGGCAATTTTCTTTTCGTTCAATCCCGGGAACCCCCGCACCACCTTCATCGTCTCCAGGCTTACGGTGATGCCGCTGTCTTTGTCGGTGGACTTTTGGTAACGCGCCCTGATCCATTCGATGGCGGGACGGCCATTCACGACGCATTCGTAGGCTGCCAACCGGATTCCAAAACGTGTTGTAAAAAATGATGGCGCTCTCGTCCACGCCGCGCTCTGGAGCGCGGGCTTCAGCCCGCTTCAACGTGCAGCCACGACAGAAATCTCCCGACCCTTCTTCCACCGCGCGAACCGGTTCCAGCGGGAGTGATGAAAAATTGCGGCGTGATAATTCACGCGCCGATCTGCTGGTAAGACAACTGTAAGTCAACTTATCAGACAACCCGCGCCGCGCAGGCCGAGTCCGGTGAAATTGAAGGAGAGAAATGGTGCGCGATGCAGGTTTCGAACCTGCGACCCCTACCGTGTGAAGGTAATGCTCTACCACTGAGCTAATCGCGCGTGCCTTGACGGACGCGCAGGCTAGAAAATTCCGCCGCCCGCAGCAAGATTTTTTGGCGGCGTGAAAATAATCGCACGAAACCGCGCTGCCCGCCCCGCAGTTTTAATTTCATCTTGCACGCGGCAGGGTGGTTGTTAC
>JAYVQV010000220.1:0-2155 GCA_043776855.1 Limisphaerales bacterium
AATGGTTTGCGAAATAAAAATCCCCTCTCCCCAGCCCTCTCCCCGCTCGTGCCTCGCGGGGCGAGGGAGCCAGACCGCAACCGGGTCAAGCTGCACCCCCTAACTTCCTGCCCGCCGCCTTGGCTTTACTTCGCCAGATACTTTTCCACCGGTTCCGCGCCGAGCGTGCCGTGCAATTTTTCCAGATACGCCGGCGATTCGATTTCTTCCAGCGTCGTGCGCGCCCTCACCAAACGTTCGCCAATGCCCATCGTTTCCGCGATGTCACCGTGGCTGGGCTTCCGCAAAAACGCCGCGAGATAATCGTTGTGCCGCCGCCAGAGGGCGCGATCCACTTTTTGTTTTGCTTGCAAGCGCGCCGCATACCAGTCGCTCGCCAGAAGATTCTCTCGCGAAAATAATTTCCGGAATTCCGCGTCGGCCAGTCCTTTGCCGTTCCATTGGTCATGCAGCATGATATTCAGCAGCGCCTGCAACGGCGGGCACGCTTGCGCGATACTGCCGTCGTCGAAGTATTGCTGCGCGACGCGTTTTTGCGTGGCGAGAATGTTATCCATGCCGTCCGCGAACACCGCCACGTCCTGCAACTCCGGCTTGAGCATTTCCGGCGTGAACACGGCGTGCGGATGATTGAACACGCGTCCGAAAAAGAAGTGGACGAACCGGTCGTTGATGCGCCAGCCGAGGCGGCTCGCGAGAATTTTTTTGCCGTCGTGCGTGAAGTCCTCGATGCGTTCCAAGAAACGGTTCGCGATCAGAAATTTCGGCGTGCGTTCTTCCGCGCTCATGCGCGAAAAAACTTCCGGCACAATTAAACTCACATCGTGATCCACGCGCACCTTCGGCCCGACGTAGCCGGCGGCGGTCACGAAACCGTTGTGGTCGGCGAGGATGAACGACACGAGCGCGTTGTTCAAATCCATGATGGGCGGCAGCGCATTGAACGGCCCTTTCGTCAGCGCGCCTTCAGAACCGGCGCCGGTGGTGGAAGGCGATTTTCCGGTCATGCTGCAAATGAATTCCATGAACAGCTCCGGCAGTTCCATGAAGTGAACCGGGTTGTAGCAAGCCAGCGGACGGACGCCTTTTTCGGGCGGATTATTGCGGCGTCCCGGCAGCACGGCGTGAACCGGCGTGAGCACGGTGGCGTTCGCCGGAATGCGCCGTCGCAAACGCGCGCCGACTTCCGCGACGTAAGTTTCGACCGGCTTCACGAGGTCGGGACGCTTCTGGAGGTAGCGCGGATTTTTGCTGGGCTGGCCGTCCACGAGGCGCGGGTGCGCGGAAGAAACGAGATAGCCCGGCTGGCCGGTCGCGGCAAACTCCGTGATCAAACCCTGCATCGGCGCGGTGAATTCATTGAAGTGAATCGCGTCCTCGACGAGTTCCTGGCCTTGCGCGTGCGTGAGCGGCTCGTAGTTGGAAAAGAAATTATCGTTGCGCGCAAAATCAATTTCCGTCTGCTTGTCGTAGCCACGATGAATCGCGTCGTCGGGGCGCTGGAACAAACGCTGCTCGCAGTTCTGCACGAACTTGAGTGCGTTTGTGGCACAGGCATCTTGCCTGTGTGTTTCAGAATCTGAACTCACAGGCAAGATGCCTGTGCCACTACAAAAACGCTGCGGCACGAGCACCGAAGCCGTGATGTCGTCTTCCAACTGCACCTTCACTGCGGGATGAAAATCTTTCCGCAAACCAAACGTCCGCCACGCGCCGTCCTGATCGAAGCCGATGCGGAGCCGCGTGGTCACGAGCACCTTGTTTTCAAACTTGAGTTCGTAGCCCGGCTTGCCGTTGACGATGTCCACGCTGAAATGATCGCGCCACTTCGCGCCCCAGTCCGGCTTGTAATAACGCTTCACCACGAAGACGAGTTCCTTGATGTATTGCGGAATGCCTTTGAGCCACGCGTTGTATTCCGCCGTGTAATCCTGTTCGTCCGGCGTGAGCAACTTGATGACCGAACCGAGGGAGCGTTCAGACGAAAGCACGCCGCGTTTGTCCGCGCGCCCTTTTTCTACGAAGCGATTAGAGTAATCACGCTCAATCAATTCCTGAACCTGATCAAAATCTTTTTTCGGATCCGCGATGAACACCGGGCCGGTGAGAATCGCGTCCGTGATGGGCTTGGAGATTTCCGATTTGCCGCCGCCGG
>JAYVQV010000221.1:0-2154 GCA_043776855.1 Limisphaerales bacterium
CCGACGTGTTCCGCCGAAGTGCCGCTGTTGAACGCCACGCAATGTTCCGCGCCGCAATACTTCGCGAAATCTTTTTCAAACTGCACCACGTCCGGCCCGAGGCAGAACGAACAATTATCAATCGCCTTGGCGATGGCCGCGTCAATTTCTGCGCGGAGCGGTTTGATTTGCGCCTTGAGGTCGAGATACGGAACAGGTTGATGTGACATAATTTGTCGGAGAAGTTAGCTGCCGCCGTCGCGTTTGTGAATCTCAAACTGAATTCAATTCGTGGTGGTCAAATCCACCTTCACCGCCGCCCGCTCAAATTCATTCGCCGCCATCAACGGCTGTGGCTTCATCGCACCCAGCAACGCGACAAATCTTTCCGGCACAATTTCCAGCCGCGTGTTGTAATGCGTCGCGATTTCGTTGAAATAACCCCGCGCCAGCGCAATCCGCTGCTCCGTGTCCGAAAGATTTTTTTGCAGCGCCAAAAAAGAATCATTCGCCTTCAACTCGGGATACCGCTCCGCAATCGCGATGACTTGCCCGCTCACCGCCCCATGATCCGGCCCCGCCACCCCCGGCGGCGTCGCACCGAGTTGCGTGCGCAACGCCGCGAGTTCCGCCTGCAACTGCGCCTCGTGATCGCGATAACCCTTCACGCAATTCACGAGATTTGGAATCAAATCAAACCGCCGCTTCAATTGAATATCCACCAGCGCCCATGCCGCGCGCACCCGCTGCCGCACATCCACCAGCGCATTGAAAACCATCCAAACCCATAGCAGCCCACCAAGAAATAAATAACCGACGCCCATCGCCACATACAACGGAACCTCCCGTGCCGGGTCAACATTCATCGCCGCATCGCGCCACACCATGAAGCCCACCGCCAGCAGCAGCCCGAAAAAAGTCCAGCCGCGCGCGCCCCACTTCATGCCGCTACTCACCTGTTCTTCCGTGCGCGTCGAAATCAAAAACATCGGCGCGGCAGTGTCCGCCGCGATTTCCGGCGCGACCATGTCCGCCCGCTCCCGCGCCTGACCAACGATGAAAAGATTGACACTCACCGGAATCGCCAGTTCCACAAACCGTCGGCGGAAATCAGAATTGGAAATCGGCATCGCTGGGCCTTTGCCGTAATAAAGCGCGTTCAATGGCGTGCAAGTCTCGTCAAAAATTTTTAACGGTTCGATCTTCGCGCCCTCCGGCTGCACGAGCACCACCCCACAATCGTCCTGTAAATAAAACGGAATCGTCTCGCCGCCGTCATCCACTTTTGTCCAGCCGCTTTCATGGCGCGTGACCGTGCGCGTGCCGCCCTTGCCGTCCGATTCCGTTTCCGTGACCGTGCGCGACCAATGCTCCTCCACCGTCCAGGCGTAATGCACGCACGCGCGCTCCGCGAGAAAGCTCGTCAGCGGCGATGCCGATTCCGCCATGCCTTTCAGCTCCACCAGCCCGATGAAAACGCCCGAAGTTTTTGAAGTCGGCAAATTATCAATCAGCCGCCGCCGCCGCCCGTTGCGAAACGCTGCGACCAGGCACAAAACCGCCAGCAACGCACCAATCAACGGCAGGAATGGAGCAAAGTCGCGCATGAACTATTTTTTCAGCCACACCAGCCGCAAGCCTTCCAGCGTCAAGTCCGGCGCAACCGCCGAAATCTCTGGCAACTTTGCCGCAATTAATTTCGCGTAACCGCCCGTAGCCACCACCGGTAATTTTTTCGCGCCCAACTCTTGTTTAAGTTGGCCAATGAGTTCGCGCACCAGCCCGCGATAACCATGCACCGCGCCCACCAGCATCGCCTCTTCCGTGCTTTTGCCGATGGCCGTTTTGATGTCGCGGATTTTAATCTTCGGCAGCAGTGCTGTTTTCTCGTGCAGATAATTCGTCATCACCGCCAGCCCCGGCGCGATGATGCCGCCGACGTAATTGCCCTTCCCATTCACCACGTCAAACGTCACCGCCGTGCCGAAATCCACCACCACCACCGGCGCGCCAAAATGAAATTTTGCCGCCACCGCATTCGCGAGCCGATCCGGCCCAATCGAATTCGGCTTCGGATAATCAATCCCCACGCCGCGCAAAGTTTTTGGTGTGAGTTCTAAAAAAAGAGCGCCGCCCCCACTGGGACCGCTGGCTTCCAGCCGGCGAGTTAACCCG
>JAYVQV010000222.1:0-2154 GCA_043776855.1 Limisphaerales bacterium
CCGCCCGCAGCGGAAATATATTTTGCATCAACCACCTTTAGCAAACCCCTTGCCGCTTTCGCAGGCGGGAGAAAATAATACTGTTGCCTCACGCAAAGACCGCAAAGGCCGCAAAAGTTTTTATGGATTCATCCTTTGCGACCTTTGTGTGAGGAAACTTATGGCAACAGTTTAATTGCCGCGCAAAAATAAACCCCGAGGCGCAGAGGACGCAGAGCAGCGCGGAGAAAACTTTTGCCGGAATACCTCTGCGGAATCTCCGCGTCCTCTGCGATTTTTCGTCCGGGAAACCAGTTGGAAAGTAAAAATCTAAACCGGGAACACACAGGCTAGAAGCTGGTGCCACTTAAAGTGCCGCGCGTTCTTTGTGCCACGGCGTCGCCTGCTCGTAGGCGTGCGCGAGCTTCAGCATTGTTTCCTCGCCGAACGGCTTGCCTAAAATTTGCAGGCCGATGGGCAGTTTCGGGTTTTTCGTGAAGCCGCAGGGAATGCTGATGCCGCAAATGCCCGCGAGGTTGCACGAGATGGTGAAAATGTCCGACAGATACATCTGCAACGGGTCGTCGGATTTTTCGCCAATCTTGAACGCCGCCGTCGGCGAAGTCGGCGTGATGATGGCGTCCACTTTTTCAAACGCCTTGAGAAAATCATTGCGGATGAGGGTGCGAACTTTTTGTGCCTGCAAATAATACGCGTCGTGGTAGCCGCTGCTCAAAACATAAGTGCCCAAAATAATTCTGCGCTTCACCTCAGCGCCAAAACCCGCGCCGCGCGTCTTGGAATAAAGTTCAATCGGGTCGGCGCCATCCACCCGCGCGCCGTAGCGAATGCCGTCGAAGCGCGCCAGATTCGCCGAAGCCTCGGCGGTGGCGATGATGTAATAAACAGCGACGGCATAATCCGTGTGCGGCAAAGAAATCTCCACAATCTCCGCGCCGAGTTCCTGATATTTTTTAACGGCGGCGTCCACCGCGGCTTTCACTTCCGGGTCGAGACCGCCGACCATGTATTCCTTCGGCAGACCGATTTTCAGTCCGCGAATTTTTCCCGTGAGCGCGGCGGTGTAATCCGGCACCGGCTGCGGAATGCTGGTGGAATCGCGCAAATCGTGGCCGCTCATCGCGCCGAGCAGAATCGCCGAGTCGCGCACGTCTTTCGTGAACGGCCCGATCTGATCCAGCGAACTGGCAAACGCCACGAGGCCGTAGCGCGAAATGCGTCCGTAAGTTGGCTTCATCCCCACGCAACCGCACAGCGCCGCCGGCTGGCGAATCGAGCCGCCCGTGTCCGTGCCGAGCGAGGCGATGCACTCGTCCGCTGCGACCGCCGCCGCCGAACCACCGGACGAACCGCCGGGAATCCGCGTGATGTCCCACGGATTTTTCGTCGCGCCGAACGCGGAATTTTCCGTGGAGCTGCCCATCGCAAATTCATCCATGTTGCACCGGCCAAAAACAATCGCGCCCGCCGCCTTCAATTTTTCAATCGCCGTCGCATCGTAGGGTGAAATGAAATTTCCCAAAATTTTAGACGCGCAATTCAACGGCTGGCCTTTCACGGCGAGAACGTCCTTGATGGCGATGGGAACACCGAGCAAGGGTTTGATCTCACCGCTGGAAATTAATTTATCCGCCGCGTCCGCCTGTGCCAGCGCATCGGCGGCGTTGTGGCTGATGAAGGCGTGGATTTTTCCATCCACGCGCGCAATCTGGTCGAGGCACGCTTGCGTGGCCTCGCGCGCCGAGACTTCGCGTTTGGCGAGTTTGGCCGTCAGTTCGGAAATGGTGAGTTGATTAAGCATGGACACACTTGCCTCACGCCAAGGACGCAAAGGACGCAAAGGAATTATTTTCAAAACCTTTGCGTCCTTCGCGGCCTTTGCGTGAGGAATAAAAATTCATTCAACGACTTTGGGGACGATGAAAAGCCCGTTGGCCTGCTTGGGCGCATTGCGGAGCGCGTCTTCGTGCGGGAGCGACGGGCGGATTTCGTCGGCGCGGGTGACGTTGACGAGCGGGACGGCGTGCGCGGTCGGCTCGACGTTGGTCACGTCCAGCTCGCGCAATTTTTCGATGTAGCCCAGGATGTTGCCGAGCTGCGCGCCGAGTTTTTTTTCCTCGTCCGGCGTGAGCGCCAGCCGCGCGAGGTGCGCGA
>JAYVQV010000223.1:0-8291 GCA_043776855.1 Limisphaerales bacterium
TTTATCTCGTAGCAGCCGACGTGAGGAGGCTCTAACTTTGTTTCTTCTTTTGATTTGAGCCTCCTCACGTCGGCTGCTACGGAAAATGGGCCATGCCGCTGCAAGTTGTAATCCAGATGCGGCAGGTAAATCAGGTTCAGCGTGGGCGAGTATTTATTTTCAATCCACTTCGCGGACTCGGCAATCCAGCGCGTGGCGCAATCAGCGGAACCTTTCGGCGATTTAATTCCTGCCGCTGGCCCCCAAAAACCGAAGAAGGGAAACTCGCCCAAATCTTTTTTGATCTCTTCGCGGATGGAATAGGGCCACGAATAAACGTCGAAGAATTTCCGTCCGTCCGCCGGATACATCGGGCGCGGGGTGATGGAATAATCCACGCTCGAATACATGTTGAACCACCAGAAACAGTTGGCGGTGGAGATTTCCGCTTTCCGCTTTCCGCTTTCCGCTTTTTCCCGCAGCGCGTCCCAAATTTTTCCCCCGTGGACAACGTGATTCGACTGTTTCCAGAAATGCGTTTCCGCCAGTTCGCGGTTGAACCAACCGTTACCGACGATGCCATGTTCGGACGGCGTTTTGCCGGTGAGATAATTCGATTGCGCGGTGCAGGTGACGGCTGGAAAGGCAGGTGCAATCCTTGCGAGCGCGCCACGCCTCACAAATTCCGCGATGCGTGGCGTGTGTTCGCCGATGAGCGCCTCGGTGAGGCCGACGACGTTGATGACGGCGAGGCGTTTCATGCTGGAATTATTTCAACCACGGATGGACACGGATAAACACGGATGAAGACGAAACGCAGAGACGCAGAGGACGCAGAGAGGCGCAGAGAATTTTTTCCTCTGCGAGCCTCCGCGTTCTCTGCGCCTCTGCGTTTATCCGAGTCCATCAGTGGTTATTTTTTTGGCGTTGCCGCAGCTCGTGGATGGCGGCGATAATTTTATCCTCGTGCATCTCGTGAACTTCCACGCCGATGCCAATTTCTTTCAGTAGAGTAATCGTCAGTTCGCCGCCGAGGTGTTCGCGAAATTCTTCGAGGCCAGCCAGAACCGCCAGCCGGTTGTCCGCGTCGGCGTTCAGTAATTCATCGGCAAACAGTTTGAAGCCGAGTTGCGTGAGCAGATTCAGAATTCTTTCTGCCGAGGCGTCGTCGAGCAAGCCGACGTTGCGCGAGTAAAGCACGTCGAGCGCAAGACCGATGGCGACGGCGTCGCCGTGCGAGACCTGGAAACGTGAAAGCTGCTCCAACTTGTGCGCCGCCCAGTGGCCGAAATCCAGCGGGCGCGCGGAACCCATCTCGAACGGATCGCCGCCGGTGGCGATGTGTTCCAAATGCAGTTCGGCGCAGCGGCGGATGAGATGTTTCATCGCGTCCGGCTCAAAGGCGGCGAGTTTTTCAGCATCGCGCTCCAGTTCGTCGAAGAAATTTTTATCTCGGATGCAGGCGACCTTCACGGCCTCGACGTAGCCGCCGCGTTTGTCGCGCGGTTCGAGCGTGGCGAGCAGGTTAAAATCGTTGATGACGGCGTAAGGCGGCGCGAAGGTGCCGATGAAATTCTTTTTGCCAAAAGCATTAAGCCCGTTCTTCACGCCGACGCCGGAATCGGCTTGCGACAAAGTCGTTGTCGGGATACGGACGTGGCGCACGCCGCGATGCGCGATGGCGGCGGCAAACCCAGCGACATCCAGCAGCGCGCCGCCGCCGATGGCGATGAGATACGAGTGGCGGTCAATGTGATGCCGACTGATGTGCGATTGGAGTTCGGTGATGATGATGGGGGAATTCTTAGCGGTCTCGCTGCCGCAGACGAACAACGGCGAGCGGACGAGCTGGACAACATCGGCTTGCGCGGTGAAGTATTTTTCAATCTGGCCTGCGAGTTCCGGCGCGGCCTGGGCGAGCGCGTCTTCGAGGATGACGAGAACTTTACGCGGAGCGGTGTCAGCGAGGGCATCGCGGAGAATCAGGTTCTCCGGCGCGAAAACATTTTCGGTGAAGAAAACGCGGAGCGGCCAGCGGACTTGAATGGAGCGTTCGATGGCGTTCACCGGTGGAGTCGGTTGGTGAAATAACGCTGGGGAAACCCAGAAAGTTTTTTCAGCGTGGTGTCGGTGTGCCAGAGTTCGACCTTCTCCAACGCGGCAGTGGCGGCGATGATTCGGTCGGCTGGGTCCTTGTGCGGCCATTCCCACAGCACGGACTGGCGGGCGATGGCGGTGTTGACGGGTATGACCGCCCAACACTCGAGCGCAGCATCCAGCCAGGCGTCCGGGTTCAGCGGGATGCGCCCAGATTTCCAGAGCCGGAACAATTCAATGATGCTCACCGTGGAGACGCAGCGCTCGACGGACTCCGATTCGAGAACGGTCTCCACTTCTGGCGCCAACGGCAACTGGCGGTTGAATTTGATGAAGATGTTTGTGTCGGCGAGAACTCTCATTTCCACGGCTCCATGACGGGCGACTGGATGTCGCCATAAAGTTTCGGGTCATCAGGCACGGCCACACGCCAAGGCTTCCGCTTCTTTTCGACCGGCACGATCATGGCGGCGGGCTGGCCGTGGCTGGTGAGGGTGACGCGCGCGCCGGCCTGGACTTTTTTCACGAGACCGCACAGGTTGCTGCGCGCCTGGCCGATGGGCAGGGTGATTTCTTTCATGGGCATAATTTTGCCCATAATTTTAAGAGCGTCAACCGCTGGTTTTGGAGCGCGGGCTTCAGCCCGCTGCAACGGACGGATGGACGAGGGCGCTGGAATTTTTCCAGGCGCGCGGTCGAACGTGAATTGAAGCGGCGTGAACGCCGCGCCCCCTTCGTCTCAATCCGCCGGCTCGGCCGGAATCCTCATGCAGTAGAACGAACGATAAACAAACACGAGCGCGACCAGGAAACAGACGCCGCCGATGACGTAGGAGAGATGCGAGTCAGGATTTTTCTGCTTCAGTTCCACGGCGATCTCCGTGGCGAGCAGGCCGAAGAGCGTCGTGAATTTAATTACGGGATTCATCGCGACGGAGCTGGTGTCTTTGAACGGATCGCCGACGGTGTCGCCGACGACGGTGGCGGCGTGGAGCGGCGTGCCTTTCATTTTCATGTCCACCTCGACAATTTTTTTGGCGTTGTCCCACGCGCCGCCGGCGTTCGCCATGAAGATGGCCTGAAACAATCCGAAGAACGCGATGCCGATGAGGTAGCCGATAAAGAAATACGGATTAAAAAATGGCAGACCGAGCGCGAAGGCGAAGACGACGATGAAAATATTTTTCATGCCGCGCTGCGCGTAACGGGTGCAAATTTCCACGACACGTTTGCTGTCTTCAATGGAAGCGGTTTCCGCATCGAGCTTGATGTTTTTCTTGATGAAGACGACCGCGCTGTAAGCGCCGGCCACGACAGCCTGCGTGCTCGCGCCGGTGAACCAGTAGATGACCGCGCCGCCCATGATCAGGCCGAAAATCACCTGCGGATTCACGAGGCTCAAGTGCGCGATGGCGTCGCCGAACGCGTTTTGGAGCAGCATGATGATGCCAAAAATCATCGTGGTCGCGCCGACGACGGCGGTTCCGATGAGGACGGGTTTGGCGGTGGCTTTGAAAGTGTTGCCCGCGCCGTCGCCTTTTTCGAGTTCGTGTTTGGCGTCGGCGAAGTTGGGTTTGAAGCCAAATTCTTTTTCGATTTCCGCTGCGATGTTCGGCTGCGCTTCGATGCGGCTCAATTCATAGACGGACTGCGCGTTGTCGGTCACGGGGCCGAAGCTGTCCACGGCAATCGTCACGGGCGCCATCGCGAGAAAACCGAACGCGACGAGACCGAAGGCGAAGATGGGCGCGGCGAATTTGAATTGCTCCGGCATGAGCGCCATGAAGTCGGCCTGCTGCGAAAACAGATACGAGACGAACATGAGGCCGAGGATGACGAGGCCCATCCAGAACGCGGAGAAATTTCCGGCGACGAGGCCGGCGAGGACGTTGAGCGACGCGCCGCCGTGGTCGGAGGCGCTGGTGACTTCCTGAACGTGACGCGACTTGGTGCTGACGAAAATTTTCGTGAACTCCATGATGAGCGCGCCGGCCAGCGTGCCGCAGGCGATGATGGCGGAGAGAATCCACCAGAGTTTGGCGAGCGGAACTTCTTTGGAAACGCCGTCCACGATTTGTGTCACGGTGAAATCACCCAGCAGACATTTGGTCGCGATGAAACAGGTGATGATGGAAATGATGCTGGTGATCCAGACGAGGTCGGTGAGCGGCGCTTCCCAATTAAAATCTTTTTTGCCGCCGTAACGGACGTTGGCGATGACCTTGTTCAAATAAAATGAAACGAGTGACGCGACGATCATCAGCGCTTGAATCGCGAACAGCCAAAGAATTAATTTGCCGCAGAGAATCGGCGACGCGACCAACGACAGCGCGAGAAACGCGATGAGCGCGACGCCGGTGACGCCGTAAGTTTCAAAACCGTCCGCCGTGGGGCCGACACTGTCGCCCGCGTTGTCGCCGGTGCAGTCGGCGATGACGCCGGGATTCTTCGGATCATCTTCGGGGAGGTTGAAAACGATCTTCATCAAGTCCGAACCGATGTCCGCAATCTTCGTGAAGATGCCGCCGCCGATGCGGAGAACGGTCGCGCCGAGCGATTCACCAATCGCAAAACCGATGAAGCACGCGCCCGCCAGCGCCGTCGGGACGAAGGCGAGAATGCCAATCATGCACGTCAGTTCCACGCAGACGAGCAGCAGGCCGATGCTCATGCCGGCTTGCAGCGGAATGAACAGCGTGTTCAACGGATTGCCGCGCAACGAGGAAAAAGCCGCGCGACTATTGGCAATGGTGTTGATGCGAATGCCGAACCACGCGACGCCGTAGCTGCCGAGAATTCCCATCACGGAACTGCCGAGAATCACCGCGACGTTGAAAGCCACTTGCCCGCTAGAGAGCGGTTGCTTCGTGACCGGGTCAACGTGCGCGACGAGAAATCCGAAATAATAAATCATGCACACCGCGATGAGCAGCCAGAGCGCGGCGAGAAATTTTCCCTGCTGCCACAGATAAGTTTTGCACGTTTCCCAGATGATGTGCGAAACATCGCGCATGGATTTGTGGACGGGGAGCGCCTTGGTGTTTTTATATTCCATCAGCCCGAACGCCGCGCCCACGGCGCAGATGAGCAGGCCGAGATACAGGATGGCATGGCTGCCGAGCGCGCCGTTGAAAAACGAAACCTGGTCGAGCGCGGGCAGGTTGATGTCGGCGTCACCCGCAAAGGCGTTGGCGCTGCCAAAGCTGGCGGCCAAAAAAATAATGAGACGTAAAAACGTGTTTTTCCTTGTCATAAGAGTTCAACAGCTTGGGCGGAGTCACTTTGAATTTCCAGCAATTTCTTTTGAAAATTGTGACGAGTCCGCCGCAACCCGTTTCAAAATGAACCGCTAATCTCCGCTCATCCCCGCTAATTTTTATCAGCGAAGCGGAGCGCGGATTAGCGGTTGAAAAATCATTTCGGCGGCTTACTTCACCGGCGAATAATCCGTCGCGGCGAGGAAGACCGACTCGACTTTTTCCGTGAGCTTGCCGTTGACCTCGGATTCGGCGCGGGCTTTTTTCCAATCCGGGTCAGCGCCGAACGCCGCCCAGGATTTTTTCGCTTCCTCCCGCGACTTGTGGGCGAGCAGATAGACCAGCGTGTTGGTCGCGCCCTTGTCCGCGTCCGCCGGAATCCAGAAGCCGACGACTTCCATGCCGTGCTGCTTGAACAACGCGCAAGTGTGGTCGCGGAAGCGTGCGTTCAACGCCTCCAGCTTGCCCGGCGCGGCGTGGTAGGTGCGCAGCTCAAAGCAGCGTGAACCGGGCGCGATGGACGGACTGGGTGGAACCGCGTTGGTGTCGGCGGCGAAACTGGTGATGGCGAATGTCGCAACGAGGAGTGCGGCGAGAAAAGTTTTCATGGTTTGGTTTTGGGATGAACCGCTAATCTTCGCTCATCCCCGCTAATCAATTTTCATTAGCGAAGATGAGTGCGGATTAGTGGTTAAAAAATCATTTCGGCTTCAACTGCGGGGGAAAAATCACGTCGCGGATGCTTTCTTGTCCAAGCAACATCATGCAAAGCCGGTCAATGCCAATGCCGATGCCGCCGACGGGCGGCATTCCGTGTTCGAGCGCGACGAGAAGATTTTTATTTCATTCTTTGCGGAGGCACTCGCAGCTTGAAATCCCGGTCAGCCGAAACAACATCCCCGTTCAGCCGGTTGGCGATGGCCTCGATGAGACAGTCGCCAAGTTTTCTTTCACGGCCAATGCGGGTCCACTGCGCGAACCGTTTCGCCTCGTCCCAGTCTTGGGCTGGAATGTTTCCCTTGTCCAAAACCGTGAAAGGCTTCAGATACGCTTTCCGGCATTCTAAATCTTCCCGGCTGGCACCCGCCAGAAATTCAATCAGCACCGGAGACACGATTTGGTTTGTTCCCTGCAATTCAATCAGTTCGTTTGCATGGCGCGTGCATTCACCCGGAACCCGCCGCTTGGTCTTCATGAGCAGCCCGAAATGCTCAATCAAAACATGCGTGTCCAAAATGCGGGGCCTAGCCATGAGCCAGCAGGGGGTGTTCGTAACTGTCGAGGCTATCGATCAGCGTCGGCCAAGCCTCCCCCAGCTCGAGGAGAACTTGAGAAATCTCCCGTCCGGTTGCCCGCCGCATCGCCGAACAAAATACCGCCATCTGCACTCCGTCATTCGTCGGGATGGTCTTTTTCAGCGGCCAGTCGCGATCCATTCCAGCGCGCAACTCTTCGGCGAACTGCTGCAACGCCGACTGGACCACGTCGGCTCGCTCCAAAAGCCAGCGACGTATGGATTCTGGCTCGGCGGGAAGTTTTTTTGCAGAGCACCGGATGTCAATGAACCAAAGCAGCGCAGAATTTTGCGGCAATTTTCCCGGCTCGTAGCTTTCCAGCACCCGCTCGCCATTGAAATCAATGCCAGAACGCAGCCCGCCGTCGGCACGCTTCTGGTGATAAAAATTCAATTTGTCCATGCGGTGAATTTATTGCGTTCGCAAAAAAATGCCAGCGATTATTTCAGGTTTAACCGCTGGACATGATCACGTCGCGGTGTTTTTAGCCAGAGGCATCAAGCAAATGAGAATTGACAAAAACACCCAAACAAGTAGGCTTTTAACCGTAGCTCGGATTATGGTGGTTGCAAGGTTAACGAGCAGTGCTAGTGGATTGGAAAATGGTTGGAATTCGGAAAATATGCGAGCATATCTCGCGTTTTGGTCGTAAAAAACTAAATAAAATGAAGAGTGAAAAAGTAGCGGTAGCAGTAGCAGTTACGGTGGGTTCTGTGCTTACGATGGGTTTGGGTGGCTTACTTGTTGGCCCAGTATTGGCTGGCATCGCATGTGTAATTGCGGAAAACAAGTTGGCAAATGAAAAAGCTGCTCGGCAGCGCGATGTCGAGCGTCGCACTCGATACCATTACCATTATCGAGGTGATTAAGTCTGGTGAAACCTGGTAGGTAGTTTTGAAAAATAACCCCGGTGTGATTAAAAAAATCCACCGGGATTTTCTTGTCGAAACACTTTCAAGACATTCCGTTTTCTTTATTTCGGCTTCAGTTGCGGAAACAAGATTACGTCACGAATACTTTCTTGTCCGAGCAACATCATGCAGAGCCGGTCAATGCCGATGCCAATGCCGCCCGCCGGGGGCATGCCGTGTTCGAGGGCGACGAGAAAATCTTCGTCCAGCTTCTGTTGCTCGCCGCCGGCTTGATGTTCCAGTGTGGCTCGTTGCGCGATGGGATCGTTCTGCTCGGTGTAGCCGGGGGAAATTTCCTGGCCGTTGATGCAGCACTCGAAGACTTCGACGGTCGTCGGGTCATCGGGCGAAAGCTTGGCGAGCGGCACGAGTTCTTTCGGCAAGTGAGTCACAAATGTCGGATTGATGAGCGTCGGCTCGATGAATTTTGAAAACACGGCGTTCGTGACTTCAAAGTCTTCAAACTCTTTGCCGATTTCCGCGCCCATGTCGTGCGCGCGTTGGCGACGAACTTCAGGAGAAATTTCAAACCAATCCGCACCACATTTTTCTTTGATGAGATCGTTGTATTTCACGCGTCGCCAATTTGTGAGGTCAATCGTGCGAGAAACTTTTCCTTCGGCATCTTTGAATTCGATGACGAGCGTGCCAAGGACTTTCTGCGCGACGTGTTTGATGAGCGACTCGACGGTTTCCATCATCGTCTCGTAATCGCCGAACGCCTGATACGCTTCGAGCATCGTGAATTCGGG
>JAYVQV010000224.1:0-8288 GCA_043776855.1 Limisphaerales bacterium
CGAGTGACGCGGCAGTGTTCGAGACGGCATAGTTGCCGGTAATTGTAATCTTGCCGGGCGTGCCGACGTCGCCCGGCGCGAGCACGCCACCGTTGTTGACCAATAAGTTGACGGAGCCGTTGCTCAAGCCACGCAAGTTTGCGGCGTTGATGGTGCTGGCCACCAACGTGCCGCCATTGAAGGCCAAGATCTGCTGCGCCCCTGCCCCCTGCGAACCAGCGATGGTGCCGTTCACCGACAATTTGGCCGAATTAGTCAAAGTGAACGTCGTTGTGCTGGCATTGGTGCCGGAACCGAGATTGAACGTGTTGCCAACCTGATTGAGAACGGCGTTCCCCGACAAAGTGTAACTACAGGTCATGTTGGTGGTGGTGTTGCCGAGTTGAAAACCTTCGCCGCCAGCATAGAGCAGAGTGCCGCCATCCTGATAGCCGGTGAAGTTGACACCGCCGCTGCCGGCGTTAAAGGTGCTGCCCATGCGGAAGCCGTAGGTGTTGCTGCTGATCAGCGTGCCGCCGTGCATTGTGAAAACCTGGCCGTTTTGATTCATGTAGAAATTCTGCCCGCCGTTTCGGTTGGTCAAGGCGACGATGCCGCCGTCCACTTCGAGGTTGCCGGCGAAAATGGTGCCGTTGCCGTTCAGATACCAAGTGCCGCCGCCGAATTTAATCGTCATGCCGGTTGTGCTGAAATTATTGCGCACCGCCGTGGCCGAAGCGGGGTCGCCGGCGAGCGAAACGGTCGCGCCGTTGACGCCAATGACCGTGCCAATCGCGCGCGTGCCGGGACTTTGATAAAGCGTGATCGCGCCGGCGGCATTGTTGTTTTTCACCGTGCCGTAAGTGCCGTCCACGCTGCCGTTGGTCAGGCTGGTGGTGGTGTTGAAGATGAGCGTAGCATTGCTCGCGAGAACGCTGGCAACGCCGCCCAGCGGGTAGGCCGCGCCGCCGTTGCCGACCTGCACCGTGCCGCCGTTGATGAAATTCGTGCCGGTGTAATCGTTGTAATTCAGGAACGTCAGCGTGCCGGCACCGTCCTTTTGCAAACCACAACTGCCGGTGATCTTGCCGCTGCCGCTGAAGGTGTAAGTGCCGCTGTTGTTGACCCCCACCACGCCGCCGGGCGCGACGTTGGTGAGAAGCATCACCGGCGTCGAGGAATAACCGCTGTCGTTGAACGTCACGGAGTCGCCGTCCCAAAACGTCACGTTCAGCGCGCCGCTCAACCAATCCAGATTGGCTGGATTCTGCTTGTCCCAGTTATTCGCCAGCGCGCTACCTTGCCAGACGAGCGCCGCGGCGACGTGCGCGTTCGGAACGGCGCTGATTTCCGCCGAGTTGGCGCTGTGACCGAGGGCGTTGACGGATTGAACGACGTAGTAATAGGTCGTGCTGTTGACCAAACCCGTGTCGTCAAAACTGGTCGAAGGCCAGTTGGTTGCAAGCTGGACGTAATTGCTTCCGCTGCTCAGCGAGTGAAAGACATTGTAACCCGTCGCGCCGGTGGAAGCGTTCCACGCGAAATGAATCACTGTGTTGTCCGGGCTCGCGCCAAGGCCGGTGGGCACCGGCGGCGCGCCGGTGGGCACCGCGCTGGCTTCTGGAGAATTCATGCTCTCGCCGTTTGTGTTCAATCCGGTGACGACAAAATAATAAGTCGTGCCGCTAACGATGTTTGTCTGAACGTAATTCGTGCCGCTGACATTGCTCGCCGCCAAAGTGTAAGGTCCACCGCTGGTCAACGAACTGCGGACGTTGTAACCGATCGCACCCGTCACGCCATACCAACGCAAAGACGCCGAAGCCACGCCGCCGGTGGCGGTCAAGTTGGTCGGCGCAGAAAGAACCACGCCGACGCCCGCGACGCGGTAAGGATTCACGCGGGTTCGACCGTCGGAGAATTTCGTGTAGTAAATCACGTCTTTCTGTCCATCGGCCATTTGCACGGTGAGGACGTTGTTGCTCCAAGTCGTCGTGACCGGCGTGGCGGCGTTGGTGAACGGCAGGATGAGCAGCTTGTAATCCGGCGCGACGTTGGTGACGAATGCGCTCAACGCCATCTCGCCAGAGTGCGACGCGACGGCATAAGTCGGAACCCAGTTGGTGTTCAACACACGCACCAGCAGTTTGCACGCGGGATTGGTCGAGGTGAAGGTGATGTCGTTGCCGCTGACGGTGTAACTGCCCGCCATGTCGGACGGCACCAACATGCGCCAGTCATAGACGTGGCTGGCGTTGTCTTTTTGAATGTCATCAGTGATGAGCACATACGGCGTGCTGCCACGGACGAGGCCGGCGGTGCGGAACGCGCGCTGCACCGGCGTGTTGGTCTGCCAGTAAACGGGCGAGTATTGCCCGTTATACCAGTTCGGCAAAATGCCGACCGGCAGGTTCGCCCAGCCTTGTGAAATCGGATTGAGCAGTTTTTGATTGTAAGTCGCGCTCCAGACCGTGGTGCTGCCGCCTTCTTGCATGTTGTAACTATCACTCGCGTCCCCCACGCCGTAAGTGTAATTACCGGTGTCAAAAAATTCCAGGAACGTGGCGGGAATGGTGGACGGACCGACGCCGTCAATGCGAGGCACGGAGGAAATATCGGAGAAATCAGTCACGGTTTTATTCCAACCGTTGCACTGCGGCACGAGCACCCGGCCAAAACCGTCGAGGTTGAACATATTTCTATCCGCCTCGGAATGGCCGCCCGGCTCGCTGCGCGGCTGGAACATTATGCGCAGGCCGTTGGTCGTCCAGTCGCTGCGCGTGATCATCAATCCGCGCTGGTTGAATACGCAACTCAGCGGCGCGTTGGTGCTGACCTGCTGCGCGATGGCCTGCGTGTAAGTCAGGTTTGTGTTGTAATCCGACGCGCAAATCGCCTGCAAAATCGGGTGATACATCGGATTACCGGTGCTGGCGGAGGCAAGGCCGTTCGTGTAGTTCGACGACCAGGCATTGCGATACATGAAGTCCACGATCGGGTCGGTGGGGAAAAGATATTTTGCCGTGATGACATCATCCAGTTTCGCGCCAGCATTGTTGCCACCGAGCATTTCGTCCCAAGTCCAGCCGTAGCCGAACGTCTCCAGCGTGTGCAGATAA
Organism: Limisphaerales bacterium; assembly: GCA_043776855.1. GTDB lineage: Bacteria > Verrucomicrobiota > Verrucomicrobiia > Limisphaerales > UBA11358 > UBA11358. Next base: position 3,099 of record JAYVQV010000224.1, read on the forward strand.
AATTGCCGGATGTGATTGCGCACATTCAATGTCGCGAGCGCCGTATCACCGCGCCGCGCGAGTTCCCAGAAAGTTTGCTCGCCGATCCAGCCTTTGCCCATGCCCTCGAAAATGCCGCCGTCGCTGAACACAAACGCCGAGCACATGCGGTCATATTGCGCCTGGTAACGCAGCAGCAGGTTCGGATCCACGCCGTTTTCGCCTTCAATCGCGAGGCCGTTGACCAGCAGTGTCTGGCCGGTGAGCGGAATCCAGTTCGAGCAATTGGCGTCGAAGCCCGGCACCGTGTCCATGCCGATGTTCCACATGTTCGTCGTCATCAGCGCCAGCGTGCGCCGCACCGACGCCTGCTGCGTGGCGTTCATGAAATTGTAGGCGAAGTCGTAGCTCCAGCCGATGCAATCGCGATACACTACGCCGGTGTCCTGCAGCGGACGCCAGTCCACCTTGCCGTTGAACGACTGCGCCGCCGTCGCCAGATTGCCCGGCAGCGTGCGATACATCTGCTCCGCGAGCGTGGCGAGCGCCGCCGCGGCCTTCGCGCCGCCGCCGGTGTCGTTGTCAATCAAGCAGCGGAAACATTCATCGCGCAGCGAGTTCACGAAGTTCGCCCAGTTGTTGTAAAGTCCGTTGAACGCCGTCGGATCGCTCGCCGCCAAACCGTCGTAGGCCGCGCGGAACGACGTGCCGAGCGTCGTGATCAGCGCGGCGCTGGTGCGGATCTTGCCCATCACAATCGGCCCGGAAATCGTGTTCGTGAGCCGCGCACGGATATCCGGCACATCTTCCGGGTTGAACAAAATTCGCGGATGCAGATTGCTCGGCGGCGGCGGCTTGAGGCGCGACCAATCGAGGTCGGTGTAATTGTAATTCAGCCCGTAATCGTTGGTGAAGCTGTTCAACGTGGCCGCGGTGTAACCAAAATTATTCGTCGCGTCATAAACTTCCACGACGATGAATTGCTGTCCGAAATAACCACCGTTGTTCGTGACCGTCAGGCACAGACGATAAACACCGGAGTTGGTGAACGTCGCCGTCGTGGCCAGCGAAGCGGGATTCGCGAACGAAACGTTGGCCGGGCCTTGCGTGCAGGACCACGCCCTCGCAACCGCGCCGGTGATGGCCGCGTAAGAACCTTGCAGGCTGACCACGGCGTTCGGCAGCCACGCCACGCGGCTGCTGCCGGCGTTGATCTGCGGCGCACCGGGCGACCAGACGCTGACGTAAGTGATCGCGGAGTTGGTTTGACCGTTGCTGGAAGCGGTCAGGCGGAAAACATACATACCCACCGCCGGGAACGTCGCCGCCGTCGAAAGCGCGCTGGCATTGGCGATGATCGCGGTCGCCGGGCCGCTGACTTGCGTCCAAAGCGAACTGCCGCCGGACACCGTGCCGGTCAGCGTTGTGGAATTGGTCGGCCAGTAAATGATGTGCGTCGCCGCGTCCGCCGTGACGACCGGCGGCAGGTTGGTGACGACGCTGATGGTGACGCTGTTCGTCGCAAACGCTGCGCCGTCGCCGGCGACGAGCTGCAGCACATAGTTGCCGGCATTGGTCGGAATCGTGACCGGCGTGTTCGCCAGCCACGGCGTCAGGAAACTCACCGATGCCGGCCCGCTCACCTGCGTCCAGAGCGAAGTGACGATTCCCGGCGGCAGCGGCAGGCCGTCGTCGAGCACCACGGCGGAAAGATTCACCGTAGCGGGGTTGGAGTTGAGCAAAATACTCTGGCTGGCCTGACACACGCCAATGCTCGGCGGTTGGTTGCTCGCGACGATCAAAGTCAGTTTGTCGTAATCCGTCAGCCCGCCGCCATCGGTCACAGTGCAACGCAAAACGTAAGTGCCGACCGCTGACAACGTGGCCGTCGTGCTCGCTGCGGTCGTGCTGCCGTAATTCACCGTCGCGCCAGTTGGCGTGGTGCGCGTGCTCCACGAATAAGTCACGCCGCCGTTGAGGTCGCTGGCCACGGCATTGATCGGAGCAGTGACACTCAATGCGCCGTTAGTCCAGAGCAAAAATTTCGTGGCGCCGGCGCTGACGGTCGGAGCCGGATTTGCCAGCGCGCAGTAATTCGTCGTGCCCGCGTTGGTGTTGATGCCGCTGGCGTTGTAAAGCTGCGTTACTTCCACCGCGCTCAAACATTTGGTGTAAATCGCGAATTCATCGAGACCGGATTTCCATTGGTTCGCGCCGCCCGCGTCCGCGCCGATGTTCAACGCGGAAGTCAGGCTGGGAGTCAATTTCGTCACCAGCGTAGTATTTATGGTCAATGCGCCTTGGGAAACGCCGTCCAGATAACATGCGCCCGAGTTGTTGCGAAAATCGGTGGTGAAAACGACGTGATGCCAGTTGCCATCCGCGATGGACGGCAAGGCATACGAAAAAAGCGGGTTGTAAAACAAATCGCCGCCGGCGTAATAATTCAGGCCGCTGCCGTCGCAATAAATTTTGAAGACGCCGTTCAGCGCGCAAACGGAGGCATTGTTGATGTTGTTCGTCATCTTCACCCAAAAGCTGAAACTCAAACCCAGCGTCTGGTTGTAATCGCCGAGCGATTGAATCACGGAATTTGAAGGCACGCTCAAATAGGCGCTCGCGGAAGTAAAATCCCAGGCGTTGCTTGTCGCCGGCAACGCGCCGCTCACCACCTGTGGCAGCGTTGAGCCGACCAGCGTGCCCGTTGTCTGTCCCGTCCCGTCGGTGAGCGCGCCCGCACCCGCCACCGGCGTCTGGTCCATGTGATAAATCAGCGCGGCGGGATTATCCCACACCGGCGTCACGGCCAGCGTGACCGGAGCGGCGACGGCGGTTCCGCCGGGATTGATCACCACGACATCGTAAACTCCGGCGTTCTGCGGCTGGTTGTAAACATTCAGCGTCGGAGTGGTCGCGCCCGCGATGGGCGACCCATTGAACCGCCATTGGTAACGACAGCTCGTGGCGCTCGTGACATTCGCGGTGAAGATGGTTGCGCCGCCCTGATTCGTCGTGACGCTCGCTGGCGTGATGTTGGCCGTCGGCGCGCTGGGCCAAACCGTCGGCGTGAATTGACTGAGCATGACATTCTTGCCGTCGGTGCTGACCAGGAATGAACCTTCGCCGCCGGTCGTCGGCACGCGCGAACCGAACGCGACATTGGTGAACGCGCCAACAATGTTGCTCGCGCCGACGATGTAGTAAGTATCGCTGTAGAGTGGAATGAAATTGGCGCCCACTGTCACCGCCAGCGAGCCGCCCATCGTCGCCGTGCCGCTGACCACCAAGTCATCGTAGCCACCGCCCGGGTTCTGGAAAGCGGTGGCCTGCGTCGTGCCGTTGAGGTCAATCGTCAGCACACCACTGTTGGTCTGCGTGTAATTGCCGGTGATGTTGATTTGCCCGGCTGTGCCGACATCGCCGGGCGCGACCGCCCCGCCGGGATTGTAAAGCGTGCCCTGCACCGTCGGTGAAGCCGCGCCAGAAAGCTGAGTGGCGTTCACGGTCTTAACGACGAACGTGCCGCCGTTAAGCGCGACAATTTGCTTCGCGCCCGCACCCTGGACGCCAGCCAGTGTGCCGTTGATAAATAACTTTCCGGTATTCGTCAGCGTAAACGCCGTCGTGCTGCTGCTCGTGCCGGAACCGATATTGAAATTATTATTCAACGTGGAAAAAGTGCCGCCGGACAGCGTGTAACTCACCGTGAAACCGCTGGAGTTGTTACCCAGTTCGAGCGAACTCGCCGAAAGCTGCAACAAACCGCCATCCTGCACGCCGGTGAAATTGCCGCCGCTATTGTTTGCGCCGAAGGTGCTGCCCAGACGCAGGCCGTAAATATTTTGATTCAACCAGGTGCCGCCGTGGATGGTGAACGTCTGGCCGCTGTTGTTCAGGTAGAAATTCCGATTCGGACACAGCACCGTGCCGCCATCGAGTTCGAAATTCACGGCGTAAGCACCGTCGCCGAGCAAGGTCCAGTTGCCGTTGGTGATCTTCACCAATATGCCGGAAACGTTGAGCACATTGGAAATCGTCGCGGTGGAACTCGCATTGCCGCCGAATGTCAGCGTGCGTCCGCTCGCGCCGGAAATCGCGCCGCCGATGATCAAGTTGTTTGAGCCGGCGAGCCACGACTGGCTCACGCCCGCAGTCAGTCCGCAGTTGATCGCGACGTTCTGGTTCGCCGAACTCAAGTCCAGCCCATTGGTGTTCAACGTCAGCGTGTTGCCGGAGCCGATGATAACCGGGCCGTTCATGCTGTTGGTGAAGACCAGTCCGCCGATGGAAACATTCCCCCCCAGTGCCAGCGTGGCCGCCTTGCCCGCGCTCAAAGCGGCATCAAACAGCCCGACGTCATTTGCGCCGGGCAACCCGGTCACGCCGTTGGTTTTCCAGTCCACTGCGGTGTTCATCGTGGTGGTGTCGGCCTTGGAGAAGGTCGCGGCGTGCGTGGAGATTCCTGCGGACAAGCCGGCGGCGAGCGCCGCCGCTGCAATCGTTTTGAACAGGTTCATGGATGCCTTTACGATAGCCGCCAAAAAAGAATTCGCGACTGCCAATAATACATCACCTTGGGGGCATTTTGCGTCGCAAAGGTTTTCAAGGCAGTCGCCGCCGATAATAAGGGCACTTCCGGAAACTCAAAAAAAGTGAAGCCGCTGGATGAAAATAGTAGCTGGGAAAACGGCGGCAGATTATGCTCGGCCATGCCTGCCTGCCAAGCCTCTCAAACGTTCGGTTTCTTCGATGTCGAACTGCGCGTGCAATGGCTGCTGACCAAGGGCAACCCCTTGAGCCGCCTGGAGGCCGTGATCGACTGGGAACGGTTCCGCCCGTTGCTGGACGCGGCGTTGGTCAGAGCCACGCCCAAGGGGCCGGGTGGGCGGCTGCCCCACGACCGGCTGAAGATATTCAAGACGCTCGTGGCGCAACGCTTTTACAATCTGTCCGACGAGCAGACGGAGTATCGGTCAGTGACCGGTTGAAGCTCTCCAGCAATTCATCGGCTTGACGCTGGCGGACAAGGCCCCGGACGCCAACACGCCCTGGGATTTCCGGGAGGCGTTAATCCAGGCGGGCGTGTTCGAGCAACTCTTTGCGCTCTTTGGGCAGTGCTTGCGGGAGTGCGGGCTGTTGGCGCAGCCCGGCAAACGGGTGGACGCCAGTTTCGTGGACGTGCCGCGCCAGCGCAACCCGCAGGAGGAAAAC
>JAYVQV010000225.1:0-2145 GCA_043776855.1 Limisphaerales bacterium
CGGGCAGATGTTCTTCTGGAAAAAATCCACGACTGACTCGTCACATTGCGCAAGGTAATCGCGCGTGAAGGGCAGCGCGGTGTAGCTCTCGACCGAGCCATGGACATCCTGCAACTGCGACTCCGTGATATGCGCGCGCACGACGCCGGGCGAAGTCTTGTTGGAAGTCCAATCGAGAATGCCGTCCACGATTTCATCGAGTAGCTTCCGGGTCGTGGAATCCTTCACCTCGTTGTCGTGCGGGAAGGGAAATTTCGGTTTGTTTTTGACCGGATGCGTGACGTGCCGCGCGAGTTCGGGATTCCGTTCGATGAGTGCGTGAATCTCCTCGATGCGCGTATTCGGGCCATAACCAGCCTCGAAGCCGAGGCTCTTGGCGAGTTCATCCGTGATCGCCATGCCGCCGATGGCCACGCGGACTTTGTCGAACACACCCTGCGCCATGAGCACCGCGCGCACGCGGCGGAAAAGTTGTTCCACGCCGTAGCCGACCGTGCGACCGACAAAAATCATGTCCACTTTTTCCGCGATGGCCGCCTCGCCGATTTCCTCCACCGTGATGTCCGGCGGCAGCAGCACGCACGCGTAGCCGAGCGCTTCGAGCTTGCGCTTGATGAGTTTCAGGCCGGCGTCGTGAACCGGATCGAGCGGGGCGAGCAGGATTTTCATACGGGTGAAAGGGAAGCCGAATTAACGCAGAGACGCGGAGAACGCAGAGGTTCGCAGAGCCTGAAATCATTTTTAATAAAACCAGCCGCCCGATCCGCCTTGAAAATAAAATCTCTGCGCCTCTCCGCGTTCTCCGCGTCTCTGCGTTTATCCGATGCTTTTTTGACTGGATGAATTTTCATTCCTTGAGCCAGGTGTAAGTGTCGCCGGGTTTGTTCATGTAGGCGCGGACGCGGAAATGCGCGCCGGGGCCGTTGAAATCCAGCGAGACGATGACGTGCCGCGACAGGCCGAGCGATTGCATGAGCTTGCCGATGAGTTCCTTCGCTTCCTGCTCGCTTTCGCACAGCACGAAGCTCTCGATGTCCAATGCATCAACAATGGTGTCGCGGGCGGTTGTCATAAATTTTAGGTGTCAGTCGAAATGTCATCCCAGTCTTGTCCGCAATACCCAATCAGCCAATTCAACGCGTAATGACGCTCTTGAACAACGCCAGCGTTGTAAGATTCCGCCGGTGGCTCGCAATCAGCAACGGGCATTCGCGGGAGCTTTCCAGGTGGCATCGGCTCATTCCGCAACTGAAAGTTTCTCACCCTCCAATGAATCTGGTAAATGTTTTCGTTGGCATCTCGAATTTCAGATTCTTGACGCAATCGTGAAGCAGATAGCCAATCTACAACCGACCCCATCAGTGGCGGTAGAACGCGCCTCAATTCTTGAACGTCACAGAGGCCAGTCGGCGGTGGCAACTCTGGAATTAGTCCGAGCGACCACAGAAGCGGAGCAAGTGCTTCGGCTCGCCAAGTTGCGTTGACAAGTTGCTTTTGAGTTGGAGTTTCTGATTCCAAAAAAGATGCTTCCGCTGGACTAACCGAATCCCAAAGTTTCTCTCGTCGCAGCCAATCAATAAGTTCATCACGCGGCCCTTTGTGTCCGAGAGCTATGACTGCATAAAGCACAAGACAACGCCGTGCGACTTCATCGGTATTGCGAATTTTCTCTACGAACTCATCTTGGATTTCTTCAGGCATGATAAAAGGCGAAAGAATTCTTCTGCTTTACGCCACTCCCGCATGTTTGCACGCGATGTTCATCAGCCCGACCATTGCTTTGACTATCAGCCGCGTTTCCTTTTCGAGCAAGTTGCCGTCGGCGTCGAGCGTGCCCAGGCCGAGCGAGATGAAAATGTTTGCGTCGTAGGCAATCGTCGGGATGATTCCCATCTGCATCATGCCCGCCTGAAAAATGTGCGTGCCGGCATACATGTCCTCGATGGAAAAAATCGGGATGCCCATCTGGCCGTTCTTCCACGTGTTCTCGTAATTGATTTCCACCGCGAGAGAGTTGAGCGTCTTGCCGATGATGAGGCCGTCATGGAATTTTTTCGGCAGCGCCTTGAATTCGTCTTTCACGATTTTCAGCAGGCCGTCAATCGGCTTGGTCATCACCTGCGGTTTGTCGCGGAGAATTTTCAG
>JAYVQV010000226.1:0-2144 GCA_043776855.1 Limisphaerales bacterium
CGACGTGCTCGGCAGCAAGAAGTCAATCAAGTTCGTGCTCGGCTGAACATTGGGGACCACGGTGACCGACGGACCCGCCAATTGTGAAACCCCCGGCACCACAACAGCATTTCCAGCGGACGTCACGGCACCGTCAGTTTTCTTAAGACCCGCGGAAATGGGGCCCGCCGGCGCATTCGTGCCCTTCACGGTTTTGTCGGACGGTTCAACTTTGTCGGATCGTTTATCTTCCACTTCTTTTTTCACCAGCGAAGGATTCGTGGTTTCGGGCAACGAGAACAGATTCGTTAACGTGCCCAAAATTGTTTGGCCGAAACCAGACACAAGATTCGTGTCTTTGCCTTTGACGTCAGTCGGTGTTGCCGATAAAGATTTTCCCAACGCAGGAACATTCGCAGCCGGAGCATTGGTGGCCGGTGTTCCTTCAGCGGTGCGCGCCGTGTTAACGGTTGTTCGAGATTCCGATGACGGCGCGTCTTTTACAGCGCCGGCGACAGTGGGCACACGATTGGCCGGCGTCACCAACGACGGCGACTCGGATTTCGGCGTCAACGGTGTCGTGGATTTCTCCAACAATGTTTTCAGCTCGCCCGGTTTCGACACCGGCACCACACGCAGCAAACCCACCAATGCGGGTGACACATACCCTTCTTCCACATCAAATTGAACCGTCTTGCCAGCCGACGTTTGGAACGTCAATGTTCCGACAAACAACGAGTGATCGGAATTTAACAAGCGTCCATATTGGCCGGCGCGCGCCATCAACAGCAGCGGCGTCACACTGGCGGGCAAAACTTTTGATTGTTTGCCGAGCACGCCCTCCACTTGTTTGAAAAAGTCAGCTTTCGCGGTCGCGCTATAAACCAAGCGCGATTCTTGGCCGCGGGCCACCAAGGCTTTCTGGCCATCGCCGCGCACAAAAATGGGCGTGGCATTAAACACCGACGGAATAACGCGCAACCCATTCGAACGAGCGGCGGGCGCGTTGTCGCGCACCGGCGCGCTTTTTTGCGTGACAACATTCTGGCGTGGCGTGCCCAACACAGCACCGGCCGAACGTTGTCCGGCCGCACCCGGAACGCGCAACAATGTTCCCGAGAAATCAGGCGCCTTGTCGACTTCTTTGGCCAAGCCCGTCGCAGAACGCGCTTGAGCCGGCGCTTGGTTGACCTGCGGAATAGTGGCCGTGTCCGCTTCGCGCACGTTTGGCATGCCAAGTCCGGCGGGGCGCGTCGAGTTAACGCCGGGCAAAATCACACCCGCGCGGGCAAACGCGCGAATTTCACTGGTGCTAAGCGCGCGACCGGTGGCCGCCACAATAATGTGCCCTTGCGTGTCGCGCGATAACAAATTGTTTTGCGCAGCCACGGCGGGCGCGGCCGTCGCAGAAGCGCGTTGGCCCGTTTGATTCAACACAGGGCGCGCATCAACGGCTCTGTTTCCTGTGGTGAGAACGCCGGTGCGCAATCCTTGTTGATATTCCAACGCGGTCACGCCAATGGGGCGCAGCTTTGTGTCCACATCGGCTTTGCGCACCACATCAAATTGAGACGACGGCGTGTTCCGTTGCAGCGCTGACACAAGAATTGAAAACTTGTTTTGCACGGGTAATGAATGGAACGTGAATTGAACTTTCACATCTGACGGCTTGATATCTTCGGCCACAAACACCAACCGCACCGACTGATTAATTTCAGATCCCTTCGCAGACGGCGTGTGCTCGCGGTCCAACTCGATCAGCTTGCCCTTTTGCGCGTCTGTGAAATCCACTTCTTGTTGGTCGGTGAGGCGCCGTTCTTCAACCAACACCACTTGGTTTTTTCTCTTTCACAAAATCAAACCGGAACAAGCGCGAATGTCCGCTATCGTTGGCTTCCACCAACAACCGTTGGCGGCCATCGGCATAAGCAACCAACCGAATATTCGACCGATCGCCTTCGGTGCGCAAACGGAACCCTTTTCCGTCGAAGAACAATTGCGCCTGCAAACGATCGGCCGTTTGGCTCAGAGAAATTTTCCCTTCGGTCTTGAACGGATCCGGACGAGACGAGGCTTTGTTGGAAACCACCATCGGTTTATCCGCCGCCGAATTTTTTTCGTTGTCGGATGTTTTGCCCAACTCTTCAGCAGCCACGGGAATCGCA
>JAYVQV010000227.1:0-2142 GCA_043776855.1 Limisphaerales bacterium
TTGGCGGGACGGGCGTCCGCGCGGGCCGCTGGTGGAGCGAGGCGGAGTGAATGTGGGGTGGAACCGGCTTCCAGCCGGTTGTTTTCGGCATCCTGCCGAAAACCGTCGAGGGCTTGCTTCGCGAACGAATGCCCTCGCACAAAGAAAAATTTCCGCGCGGCCGAAATCCGGCAAGATGCCGGATTTAACCGGCTGGAAGCCGGTTCCACCCGCGCGAAAAGCACGCTTCTCGTCCGTTCGTTTCCGTCGCCTGACTCCCGCCATGCGGGATCGGCGACGGGGATGGCGCAGCGCGCCGTCCCTGCCCAGCCAGACGCCGCCGTAATTTTTTGTCACCGAATCGTCACGCGTTCTCCACGCAATCGCCACACGCCGTCACCATCCTCTCCCTGTCGAGCGGCAAAAAATTTCAACCATCTAACCAAATGAAAATTAAAAACCAGCAGCGTCACCAAGGCTTCACGCTCATCGAACTCCTCGTGGTCATCGCCATCATCGCGATTCTCGCGGCGATGCTTCTGCCGGCGCTCGCCAAGGCCAAGGCCAAGGCGCAAGGCATCAGCAGCCTCAACAACATCCGCCAATGGAGTCTCGCGCAGACTTTGTATGTGGACGACTTCAACCAGTTGCTGCCCACCACGAAAATCCCCACCGGCACGCCCGGCTTCGCTGGCAGTGAAGACGAACCGCAATGGTTAAGTTTGTCCAGCGTGGAATACCTGAACCGGCAGAACGGCACCAGCCACGGCCGCGAAGCCTGGTTCAACGCGCTCCCCACCTACATCCGCGCCGAACCGCTTTACATGACCGCCGTGAACTCCACGCAAAAAATTTACAACAGCGGCAAAAATATTTTCTGGTGCCCCACCGCCGCGTCACAGGGCGTGGAGTCCGACAAAATCAACCCCAGCGACCGCGCCATGTTCTCCTACGGCATCAACTCCAAACGCGTTGACCCGCGCGACCCCGTCACCACGCCGATCAAACTGACTGCGTTTGTGCGTCCGTCCGCCACCGTCGCCTTCTCCGAAAACCGGATGCGCTCGGATGACCAGCCGTATTTTGGCGACCCGACCAAAGCCGCCACGCTCGGCAGCCCGCAGTGCTACACCACGCGCTTCTCCGGTCGCCATAATAAAATGGGCAACCTCAGCTTCATGGACGGTCACGCCGGCTCGTTCAAATATGAATACGTCGTCGCGCAGCAGAACAGCAGCGGCAAGGTCGCCGCCGATCCTGGCCGTCCCGACATCTGCTGGACTGCTGATGGCCACGTCGTCCCGTAAGTTTGCACTGTAAATTTTTACCTCGCTGAAAATGAAAATCATTCCGCGCATAGTTTTTCTCGTTGCCGTCACGTTGGCCGTCACCGCCATTGCCAAGGAAAGCGAACTAAACTTTTTGAAAGCCGGTTCGCCCAGTGCTGCTGAAATTCTCGCGCCGCCGCCGCTCCTAAATTCCGCCGAGCAATCCGCCGAAATGGATGAAGTCCGCGCGGTCTATCATGCCGCGAGCGATACGGACAAACAGGCTGCTTACGATGAGAAAAAGTTTTCTGTCTTCAACTTCACCGCCGCCGTCGGCCCGTTTTTCATCGCCACGAATTTGCCGAAGACCGCCGCGTTCTTTGAGAAGGTTCAGCTCGATGCCGAAACCGTGACCGACCTCGGCAAAGATTTTTTCAAACGCCCGCGCCCGTTCACCACCGATACCAATCTCGCCAACGGCAAGCTGGAAAAAACCTTCAGCTATCCGAGCGGCCACTCCACCGAGAGCATGGCGCTCGCGCTCGTCCTCGCTGATTTGCTGCCGGAAAATCGCGACGCCATCATCGCCCACGCGCGGTTGATGGGCTGGCATCGCGTGCAGATTGCGCGGCATTATCCGGCGGACATTTTTGCGGGACGCACGCTGGCGCAAGCCGTCGCCAGGCAATTCAAGTCGAGCGAAGAATTTGAAAAAGAATTCGCTGAAGCCAAAGCCGAGATCATGGCCGTCCGCCGCGCGTCCCATAATTGATACCAATCGTTGTTGAACCCGAACTCCGAAGTTGGGTAGCGGCAGGCATCCTGCCTGCCGTAGAGGGCGGCTTCTCCACCCTCCGCAGTATGCCGCTACGGAGGACGGGCAGCCGCCCGGATG
>JAYVQV010000228.1:0-2140 GCA_043776855.1 Limisphaerales bacterium
CACGCCCGCACAACTCGCGGAAGCGCAGAAACGCGCGCAGGAATTTGCCCCCCAACGCATCGGCCCGGAAGATTTTTGAAGTTTGTTTCCTCGCGCCGCCCCTACTTCCGCAAATCTTTCGACGTCGCCACCGCGATGACCCGCCCTTCGCTGCCGACGGCGCAGTAGAAGTGATAGACCACGCCGTTCCATTTCACGACCCACGGTTTGTGCGCGTAGGTTTTGTCAAAATCTTCCGACGGCTCGACGAGGTTCGCACCGTCCCACTTCGTCCAGTGAACCAAATCATACGAGCAGGCAAACGTGTCGAACGCCTTTGGCCTCCAGCCTGCGCCGAAATAAAACATCGTCCACACGTCGCCGATCTTCACGATCTGCGGGTCGCCGCTCATGCCGTTCGTCTTCGCTTCGCCGTTGGCGACGACGGGATTTTCGCCGTAGCGAGTCCAGTTCACCAGGTCGCGCGAGACCGCCATGCCGATGCGCTCGTATCCGTTTTTATATTTGCCGTTGTAGAACATCACGAACGGCCAGCCGAGCGACTGCGCCTCGTCATGGATGACCTGGCTTTTGTAGAGCGTCTTGGTTTCAAAGCTGCGCGTGTCCGCCTGCTTCGGGCCGAGGACAGGATTTTGCTTCACGCGATTCCATTCCTTCGCTTTCGTCGGTGATTTCGTCCACGCGATGCCAATGGACAACGGATCGGTCTCGTAGCCTTGCAATCCGCCGCCGATGTAGGTGAGCCAAAATTTTCCAGCGAACTTTTCCAGCGCGTGCGAACCTTCCCAGCGATAATCGCACAAGGCAATTCCGCCATCCGCCTGCCACGCGTCCCACTCGTTTATCCCGGCGAATGATAAAATCTTTCCGAGCTTTTCCCAATGCAGCAAGTCGTCGCTCTGCGCCAGAAAAGTCTGGTAGCCGACCTTGTTCGTGATGGCGACATACATCATGAACCAATGTTTGCCGCTGCGGAAAATGCTCGGGCAATCCACGAACTCATTCGTCCCCGCCCCTTTCAAGACCACACCGTATTTGAACGGCGTCTTCACCTCGTCAAAAATTTTCGCCAGCGTGTTCGTGTCCACGAGGCGGCCTTCGGGAATGGCGGGGATGACGGTGCGGATTAAATTTGTCTCTCCAGCAAACAGAAAGTTTGCCGCGCCAAACAAAACGAGAGCAAGGCTGGAAAAAAATTTCAACATACGCGCGCCACTTCCACGCCGAGCAGTTTGCCGAGCTTCTCAATCTTGTCTGCGATATGACCAACGCCAACCGCGCAATGATGCGCCGGGCCGTGCGCGTTCCAGTCGTTCACAAATTTTCGCGCGCCGAGGCTGAAGCGATAACGGCTGTTGGTGTTGCCAATCTCCAGAATCGGCCCGGCAACGGATTCACCCTCCGCGACGAGTAATTTTAATTTTCCATCTGCCGTTTCGACAACGGAGAGCAACGTCACCGCGCCGTGCTTCACGGACATTTCCACGGAGAGGCCGCGCCCGACTTTGCCGTGATACACTTTCAGCGGACGCACCTTCGTTTTTCCTTCCGCAATCGCGATGTGGCCGGGGCCGTCGTGTCCCATCAACACCACGTCGTCCGCAAAATCCAGCGCGTAGTATTCCGTGAACGAGCCACCCACGCCGAACGTGTCCATGATTTTCATCGCCTGCGCGTTCTTCACTTCGTATTCGCCGGCGACGGGAATTCCGCGCGCGGTGAGCAGTGAGTTGCCAAGGATGATGGAGCTGATGGTGTCTTCGTTCTCCGCATTGCCCGTGCCGCTGTAAAAATACGCGAGTGAACCGAGGTCGTGCTCCTTCACCAAGCGGTCGAGGGCAACGGAAGTTTTCGCCGCCCGTTCCAGTTCCGCCTGCGAGCAATCTAATTGCACGGCGAAAACTTTTTTGAACTTCGCCACGCGCTCTTTGATCTGCTTCGCGCTCACGTCGCGGCGCAGCGCGGCGAGTTCATCCACCTCCACGATTTCGATATGGCCGCCGAACGTCGCGCATTGCAGCGTCGTGTCGGAAGCGATGTCCAGCATCCCGCCGTAATAATGCCCCATCAAACCGAGGCGATTGTGAAACATCGTGTGCGCCACCCGCGCGGCTTCCATCCACGCATCCACTTCGTTCCA
>JAYVQV010000229.1:0-2137 GCA_043776855.1 Limisphaerales bacterium
CGGCACGCCCGCGCAGATGGTCGAGCTGATCGCGCGCGGCGTGGATATGTTCGACTGCGTGCTGCCCACGCGCGTCGCGCGCAACGGCACGGCCTACACGCGGCGCGGCGCGCTCGGCATCAAGGGCGCGGCCTACAAGCTGGACTTCGGGCCGATTGAGGAAGGTTGTGAGTGTTTCTGCTGCAAACATTTTACGCGCGCCTACATCCGGCATCTGTTGCGCGCGAATGAAATCCTCGGCCTGCGCATGTTGAGCGTCCACAACTCGCACATGTATCTGAAAGTGATGAGCGATGTGCGCGCGGCGATTGCGGCGGGGACGTTCGCGGAATTTTACAAAGAATTTATCGCCAACTTCAAGCCGTCGGGAAAAATTCTGGAGCAGCGGAAAAAAGTTTTGGCGGCGGAGTGAACGTTGTCTGCGGGGTGGAAATGGCGGGGTGTGTATCTGGCGACTGTTCTTCGCGCTGGATTCCACTCCCTCTCCTCCTTGGAGGAGGAGCAGCGACAGCGGCTATGGACCGGGGAGAGGAGGCCAATGGTTTGCGAAACAAAAAACCCCTCTCCCCAACCCTCTCCCCGCTCGTGCCTCGCGGGGCGAGGGAGCCAGACCGCAACCGGGTCAAGCTGCACCCGGAATTCTCATGCCATTAATTTTTTCCTCTCCGTTACGCCCCGCTGCGATTATGTTTCTCCGGCATGGCAACTCTTGGTCGGCGCAACAAACTCTCCATCATCCGCGAATCCGCGCCCGGGCTTTATCTCGACGGCGGCGAACTCGGTGAGATTCTCCTGCCCGGAAAATATATTCCGCGCGACCTCAAGCCGGGCGACCAACTGGATGTCTTCGTCTATCTCGATTCCGAAGACCGCCTCGTCGCCACCACGGAAACGCCGCTCGCGGTCGTCGGCGAATTTGCGGTGCTGGAAGTCGTCAGCCTCCATCCGCGCGCCGGGGCGTTTCTGAACTGGGGACTCGCGAAAGATTTATTGCTGCCGTTTGCCGAACAAGACCGGCCGGTGCGCGTGGGAAGCACCGTGGTCGTCGCCGTCTGCCTGGATTCCAAGAGCAACCGCATCATCGCCAGCGCGCGGCTCAAGCGGCATCTGCGTTTGGAGCCGCCGGCCTACGTCACGAGCCAGCCGGTGAATTTGCTCATCACCGGGCGCACGCCGCTCGGCTACAACGCCCTCGTCGAAGAAAGCCACCTCGGACTTTTGTATGCGGATAATTTTTCCGTGCCGCTGGAAATCGGGCAGCGCGTGAAAGGCTACGTCCGCAAAATTCGTGACGATGGCAAATTGGATTTGAGTCTGGACGCCGCCGGTTATCGCCGCGTGCTGCCGCTGAAATTGCAAATCGTGCAAGCGCTGCAAGCCAGCGGCGGCAAGCTGGATTTTGACGACGACACTTCGCCCGGCCTCATCCGCGCGAACTTTGGCGCGAGCAAGAAAGCTTTCAAGCAGGCGCTCGGTGCGCTCTACAAAAGCCGTCGCATCCGCTTCCTGAATCCGGGGATTGAACTGCTCGACAACTCCGCGTGGAAACCGGGGCAGTGAAACGTCGCGGGGTTAAACCCGAAAACCGGAATGGACTAACCGCAAAGAACGCAAAGAGCGCAGAGAAGCAAACGGGAGACATTCGCGGTGGCAACGCCAGTGCCAGAAATTGTCCGGGCAACTTTTTAACCCGAATTCCGAAGTTAGAAATTCGGGGTTGATAATTTCCGCAGTGTCCGCAGCGGCTTCCCTCTCCCCTCCGAGGGGAGAGGGAGACCGCCCTGGCGTCCGCTGAATTTTTTAGCGGCGGATTTTCAATTTCGGAGTTCGAGTTTAACCAAACGCCGAAGTTGAAACCGCGAATGGACGCGAATCCACGCGAATGGCAACGGGATTGGTTTCAGGCTTTGGGTGGAAAATGTTCCAGCGGGCGACGCCCGCCGTAGTGGCACAGGCTTCCAGCCTGTGAGTTCATTCCCACGAACTCACAGGCAAGATGCCTGTGCCACTACTGAATTCGGGTTTAACCAAACGCATCCCCGTCTTTGTGTTCTCTGCGTTCTTTGCGGTTAGTTCATTTCTGTTTTCGGATTAAAAAATTCGGCGGCGGAAGTTTGCCCGCCGCCAGAGCGGTTCA
>JAYVQV010000230.1:0-8230 GCA_043776855.1 Limisphaerales bacterium
CATCCAGTTGACGGCCAGCGAGACCGGACGCATTTCTTCGGCCATTGCCAAATGCGATTTGCAGTTGCGCGAAATTTTCCGCCAGATGAAAAGAGACCAGGTGGAAATCAACCGGCTCAAGACACAGACCGAAAAAATCCTCGCTGAAATCAAAGCGGAGATGAAGGCCGCTTGATATGCTCAAGCAACTGCTGGATTATTTCACGCGCCTGCTGACGTTGGCCGAGGAGACGCGCCAAAACAAGGTGGAGATTGCAGAGCTTCGGACGCAAGTGCGCGACATCGCGCTGACGGTGCGAATGCTCGCGCACGACCAGCGACACGACATGGAAAAACTTGCGCTGCGGCTGGAAAATGAATTGCTAAAATTCGAGCGCCGCCTGCCGCCTGCCAAATCCGGTAAATGAAATGAAATTCCGTCAGTCAAAAGCTCCATCGGCGTTCACGCTGGTGGAGCTTTTGGTTTGTATCGGCATCATCGCAATTCTTGCGGCGTTGTTGTTGACGGCGCTTTCAAAAGGTAGAGGCATGGCGCAACGCATCAAATGCACGAGCAACCTTCATCAACTTGGCATCGGTCTCCATAATTTCATCGACAGCAACCGAGGGTATCCGGTTGTGTATGACAGCGAATTTGATTTTTGGTTTATTCAGCTGGCCCAACCTGAAATCACGGGATCTTCATATTGGACAAACGGCGCTTGGAATTGCCCCACAGTGCGTTGGTCCGGCCATTTACTGACGAACGGGACACCATTTTATTCATACGCTTACAACGCCTTCGGCCTGACGTTTGTCACGAGCAATGTGTTGAACATGAGTGAAAACGGTTTGGGAGGACACCTTTCGAGCCACTGGGAAGCAACAACTGAATCAGCGGTAAATGCCCCCAGTGACATGATGGCTATCGGCGACGACTTTATTGGCATGACCTTTTTTGCAAGAGCCAGCCTGTCCAACCTCGAACAATTCAGCAACGCGCAAGCCCGCCACCAAGGCAAAGCCAACGTGGTCTTCTGCGACGGCCACGTCGAATCGCCGACGTTGAAATTTCTGTTTGAAGACACCAGCGACGAAGCCCTGCGCCGCTGGAACCGCGACCACCAGCCCCACCGCGAAAAGCTGTCGCCGTGATTAGGCTGGAAGTCTGGTGGGCTGGCTCGCGCTGCGAGCCAGCCCGTCGCCGAGCGCAGCGTCAGGCGACGGAATCATTCGTGAGCCAGAAATTATCCATGCCACAAAGTGCCTGCTCCGCAGGCAGACAGGTTCGCAGCGCGAACCTGTCCACCAAAGCACATTACCGCCCAGTTTTTCAGCAGTTGCATAAACTGTTTTTTTGAAGTTATAGTTCACCCATGACGGTCACACTGACAGCCGAGCAGGAAAGATTCATCGCGGAACGAATCCACCGCGAACATTCTTCGCCCGAACAAATCGTGGACGAAGGCTTGAAACTCATCCAAGCCAAGGAAGCGTATCAGCAGCGGCTGGCCGAACTGCGGCGCGAGATTGACATCGGTTTAGAACAGATCCAGCGCGGCGAAACCGTGGATGGTCGCCAGGCCATCGAACAGCTTCTGGAAAAAAACCGCGAGCGCGCCCGCTGATGAGCCGGTTCCGCCTCTCCCTGCAAGCCCTCGCCGATTTGCAGGAGATTGAGGACTACATTTCCCGCGACAACCCGGATGCCGCCGAGAACCTGCTGCTGACGATTGATGAGAAGTGCCAACTGCTCGCGCAGCATCCCGGCATCGGCTTCGGGCGTTCGGAACTGCGGCCATATTTACGGAGCTTTGCCGTCGGTAATTATGTCATCTTTTATCATCCAACCGGCGATGAAATTGAAATTGTCCGTGTCCTGCACGGCGCGCGGGACGTGCCGAAGTTTTTTGAGTAAGGCTTTTTTAGCGGTCACGTCGAATCGCCGATGCTGAAATTTCTGTTTGCAGACACCAGCGACAAAGCCCTGCGCCGCTGGAACCGGTCCTTGCGGACGGCCACCACCAGCCGCACCGCGAAAAACTCTCGCCGTGATTCGTAGTGGCACAGGCTTCTAGCCTGTGAGTTGCGCTTCCTCTATTTTCAGAAACACACAGGCTGGAAGCCTGTGCCACTACGGTGGGCTGGCTCGCGCTGCGAGCCGGACCGTCGCCGAGTCCCGCAGACGCGGGATCAGGCGACGGAATCATTCGTGAACCAGAAATTATCCATACCACAAAGTGTCCCGCATGCGGGACAAACAGGGTCGCAGCGCGAACCCTGTCCACCAAGCCAACGAGTCAGAGCGACTCGATGATTTTTTTGACGTTGACGTGCCGGGCGATGATGTCGCGGATGAGGGAAATTTTTTCCGCGTCGGCCGGGCGTGTCTTCACGGTCAAATCATGCACGCGCGAGGCGACCTGATAACTGTCCGCCTTCGTGGCCAGCACGGGGATGGGCATGGTCTTGATGGCTTTCAAAACGCCCTCGCCCGGCAGCAGTCCGCCGGTGAGGACAATGCCCGCCATGTTTTCCGGATTGCCCGGCGTGGTCGTCGCGCCCGCCGCGAGCAGGATGTCCTCGCGGTCGCCGGGCGTGATGAGCAGCACGCCGCGCTTGAAAAATTTCATCGCGTTCCGCGCGCCCATCGCGCCGATGAGCACGTCGTCCACCAGCGTGTTGAAGGTGGGCGGTGAATTCAAAACCTCCGCGCGCAGTTCCTCGCGAATCAAATTCATCGTCGGCTGCGAAAGAATCGGCAGGTGCGGCAAAACGCCGAGCAGTTCCAGTCCTTTGCGCTTCAGACCGCTGCGCACGAACCGTGTGATTTCGGGAATTTTTTCGCCAACCACCTTGTTGATGATGACGCCGATGATCTCGACGCCCTCCTGCTGGAACAACGCCTGATTCAGCGAGACTTCGTCAATCGGTTTGCCGATGCCGCCCTGCGAAACGATGATGACTTTCGCACCCAGCATTTTTGCGACCTGCGCGTTGGACAGATCGAACACCGAGCCGACGCCCGCGTGGCCGCTGCCTTCGCACAAGACAAAATCTTTTTCCCACGCGACGCGGTCGAAGGAGTTCTGGATTTTTTTGACGAGCGCCTCGTTGTTGGCGTGCGTGAGATACTTCCGCGTGAACGCCGGCTCGACCGCAATCGGACTCATGTCCACCAGCGGGCAATCGAGGTGATACACGGAATCCATCAGCACCGAGTCCTCGTCAATCTTCTGCTCCTCGATCTCCACGAAACGCTGGCCCACGGGCTTGATGTAGCCGACGCGCGGAAATTTTTTCTGCAACGCCGCAATCAGCCCGAGCGAAGCCGTCGTCTTGCCATCGTTCTGGCGCGTGGCAGCGATGAAAACGCGGGGCGTGGAAGTGTTCATCGAAGGCAGAATGAAGAATGAAGAATGAAGAATGAAAACAAGCCAGCAATTCGCGCGAATGATTCCCGTTTCTTCATTCTACATTCTTCCTTCTTCATTGGTTTATTCACCCGGCAGTTTCGCATCCGCGCCCGGATAAAGTTTTTGGTAATCGGTGGCTTGCACCGCCACAATCGCCGCGATGCCGAGAATGTCATGCGGCGTCGCCCCGCGCGAACAGTCGGCGGCAGGGCGGTTCAGGCCGAGCAAAATCTGGCCGTAGGAATTCGCGCGACCGACGAGCGCCACGAGCTTGCTCGCGATGTTGCCGGAATTCAGGTCGGGAAAAATCAGCACGTTCGCGCGGCCCGCCACCTGGCTGTCGTGCAGTTTGCGCGTGGCGATGTCCGGCACGAGCGCGGCGTCCACCTGCATTTCGCCGTCGAAGTCCGCTTCCACCGTCAGCTTCGCCGCCAGTCGCCGCGCCGCCGCCGTAGCCGCCTGCATTTTGCCGACGGACGGATGCGCCGCACTGCTGCCCTTGGTAGAAAATGAAAGCATCGCCACGCGCGGACGGATGCCGAGCAAGTGTCGCGCAAGCCGCGCCGTGGAAACCGCGATCTGCGCGAGCTGCTCCACCGTCGGCTCGGGAATCACGCCGCAGTCCGCCATGAACAGCACGCCTTTCTCGCCGATGCGCGTGTCTTCCACTTCCATGACCATGCAACTCGAAGCCGTCTGGATGTCCGGCGCGACGCGGATGATTTGAAACAGCGGCCGCAGCAAACTGCTCGTGATGTGCGACGCGCCGGAGACGACGCCGTCCGCTTGGTGCATCGCCAACATCATCGCGCCGAAATAATTCGGCTGTAGCATCGCCTCGCGCGCCTCGGTCGGGCGCAGGCCTTTTTCGCGACGCAACAGGTGGAAGCGCTTGGCAAAATTTTCCAGCTCCTCGCTCGTGGCAGGATTGATGATGCGGATGCCTTCGAGAGAAATGTTCAATTGCTCCGCCGCCGCCTTTACCTTCGCCTGGTCGCCCAGCAGAATCGGCACGCCGAGGCGTAGCGCGTGAAACTGCCGCGCCGCCTGCAAAATGCGCGGCTCGTCGCCTTCCGGGAACACGACCCGCTTGGGATGCCGCTGCAATTTTTCGATGACATTGCCGATGAAACGCATAAGTCGAGTTTCAAGTTTCAGGTTTCAAGTTTCAAGTTTTGTTTCCGCGCATTGACTTGGCTGACAGCGCCCGCTAATTTTTATTCAACAATGCAGGACATCATCGAGAAACTTCTCATTCTACAAGATCGCGACCGGAAAATTGTTCGCGTCACTCAGGAACTTGCCCACATCAGCCCCGAACGCGACGGGCTGCACCAGAAAGCCGCGGCCACGCAAACCGCGCTCGCCGCCGCCAAACTGCGCGGCAACCAGATCGAATCCGAACGCAAGCAGCGCGACCTCGAAATCGAAGGCAAAAAATCCCAGATCGAAAAGTATCTCAACCAGCAATTGCTCACGCGCAAGAACGAGGAATACAAGGCGCTCACCCACGAAATTGAAATGGCCAAGGAAGTCATTTTCAAAATTGAGGACGCCGAAATTGTTTTGATGGAACAAGCCGAGGTCGCCGCCAAGGAAGTTGTCCGCGCCGCCGCCGAAGCCGCCGCCGCCAAGAAACTGGTGGACGACCAGATCGGCCAGCTCAACCAGCGCGAAGTGAATTTGAAAACGGAACTCGCCGAACTGACCGCCAGCCGCGAGCAGCTTGCCAGCGCCGTGGACGATACCACGCGCACCCGTTACGAACGCCTCTTCAAGAGCAAAGGCGAGAACGTCGTTGTCGGCATCGAGCACACCTCCTGCGGCGGCTGCCACATGAAGCTGACCGCCCAAGTGATGACCAGTTGCCGCGCGCAAGCGGCGGAAATTGTGACCTGCCCGAACTGCAACCGGATTTTGTATTTCACCCGCGACATGATTCTGACGGCGGCAGAATAATTTTCTTCAGCAGGAAAAAACAGGGCGGCGAATGAAATCATTCGCCGCCCTTTTATTTTTGAAAACGACCTGACTTACCACTTCAACTCCTGCAAGCGGCGCGCGACTTCCTCGGCGTTGGCGCGGCTGTTGAAGGCGCTGATGCGGAAGAAGCCTTCACCCTTCGAGCCGAAGCCGGAGCCGGGCGTGATGACGACGTTGGCGTCCGCGAGAATTTTATCAAACGCCTGCCAGCTCGTGACACCTTTCGGAGTGCGCACCCAAATGTATGGCGCATTCACGCCGCCGAAAACTTTCAGCCCGGCTTTCTTCGCGCCCTTCCGCAAAACTTCCGCGTTGCCGAGATAATGCTTGATGAGTTCGTTGACCTGCATCTTCCCTTCGGGCGAATAGAGCGCTTCCGCCGCGCGCTGGACGATGTAGCTCACGCCATTAAATTTCGTGGTCATGCGGCGATTCCAGAGCGGGTGCAGCGGCTGCATTTCGCCGGTGCGCGTCGCGAGCTTCAAACTTTTCGGAACCACCGTGAACGCGCAACGCGTGCCGGTGAAACCGCCGTTCTTCGAGAAGCTGCGGAACTCAATCGCGCAATCGCGCGCGCCGGGAATTTCGTAGATCGAATGTGGAATGCCCGGCTCGGTGATGTAAGCCTCGTAAGCCGCGTCGAACAAAATCACGGACTTATGTTCAAGCGCGTATTTCACCCACGCCTCAAGCTGCTCGCGCGTGGCGGCGGCACCGGTCGGATTGTTCGGGGAGCAAAGGTAGATGACATCAACGTGCTTCTTCGGCGGCAGCGGAATGAAACCATTGCTCGGCTTGCACGGCAGATAGACGAGCTTGGCGTAAGCGCCGGCTTCGTTCGCGTCGCCGGTGTGGCCGGCCATGACGTTTGTATCCACATAGACGGGATAAACCGGATCGCTGATGGCGATTTTATTTTTGCTGCCGAGGATGTCGAGGATCGCGCCGCAGTCGCACTTCGATCCGTCGCTCACGAAAATTTCGTCGTCGGCAATGTCCATGCTTTTGTCGCGAAAATCATTTTGCGCGATGGCGTGGCGCAGCCATTCGTAACCTTGTTCCGGGCCGTAGCCTTTGAACGTGCCGCGCACGGCCATTTCGTCCACGGCCTGGTGCATCGCCACAACGACCGCAGCGGGCAACGGCTCCGTCACATCGCCAATGCCGCAGCGGATGAGGCGTTTCGCGGCTTCGGGATTCGCGTCGCAGAACGCTTTCACGCGTCGGCCGATTTCGGGAAAAAGATAACCGGCTTTGAGTTTGAGATAATTGTCGTTGAGCAGTGCCATAAAATAATAAATCGGAAATCGAAGGCGCGAAGGCTATCGCAACCGGCAGCGAGTGGCAAGAAAGGTGATTGATAGAAAAATTTTTTACGAATGGGCAAGGCCCGAGCGCAACGCCTGGCACAATTCACTCTGAAGAACTGTGCCGAAGAAATTTTGCGGGTGGGGGAGGGGGTTTAACCCAGCTTGTAACGCCGCATCGTCGCATCCGTCTCCTGCGCCCACGCATCAATGCCGCCGCGCAGACAGCGCACGTTCTGCAAACCGTGCCCCATGAAATACGCCGCCGCATCCAGCCCGTTCTTGCCCGCGTGATCAATCACCACCACCGGCTCGGCGTTGGAACCGCTGCCCATAAGCTGCTGCATCACGGCTTGCGAAAGCAGCACGGAACCGGCAATGCTCACCGCCTCAAATTCTTCGCGCGAACGCACGTCCACCAGCTTCACGGATTTGTCGCGCTGCAACAGTTCGGTGAGTTCCTTCGGCGAAATTAAAACTTTTTCGTCCTGCGTGTGGCTCGATGCGATGTGCGTCAGCACTTCGTCCACGGAAAGATTTCCATTGCGCACACAAACTTCCGCCAGCGTTTCTGTTGGCTGGAAACCGCAACTGCTGCATCCGCCGATGTGGTAGCGGCGGAACAGGGCGCGCTGGGCGCCGGAAAATTTTTCCAGCACCGCGCTCATCGGTGATTGCGGCGTGATGTTTGATTCGCTCATGGAAAATTAGTCTGCCACAGAATTGCATTCTGTCCATTCTCGCAAATTGAATTCCACGCTGGCACGATGTTGAGAATGGAACTGCGCGAATTTGCCGAACAAATTTTGTTCGCCACGTCGCTGGAGGAAAAACTCCGCACGCCGGACGTCATCACCGATGAACTTCCCGGCAGTGCCATCGTCACGCCGGATGCGCCGGGCCGTCCCGCGCAGATGCAGTTCAAGCCGCACGCCACTGGCAAGAGTGAATTTCCCGGCCTGCATCGCCTTGAAGACCAAGCCGAGCGCGGCAAGCTGCTCCATTTTTTCGGCAACCACGAACTCCTCGCCACCGAACTCATGGCGCTCGTGCTGCTGAAATTTCCTGATGCGCCGTCCGCGTTTCGCCAAGGCGTTTTGCGGACGCTCAAGGACGAGCAGGAGCACACGCGCCTCTACATCGAGCGCATGAAATCCTGCGGCATCGAATTCGGCGAACTGCCGGTGAGCGGCTACTTTTGGCGCTGCGTTTCGCCGATGGAGAACCCGATTGATTACGTCGCCGGCCTCTGTCTCACGTTCGAGCAGGCGAATCTGGATTTCGCCCGCCACTTCGCGAAAAGTTTTTCCGCCATTGGCGATAGCGAGACCGGCAACCTGCTGGAAAAGATTTATCGCGATGAAATCGGCCACGTCGCCTACGGCTTAAAATGGTTCCGACGCTGGAAAAATCCGAACGAGACTGATTGGGATGCGTTCTGTCGCACGTTGAAATTTCCGCTCTCGCCGCAACGTGCGAAAGGTCTGACGTTGAATGTCGAAGGCCGCCGCGCCGCCGGATTTGACCCGCACTTCATCGCGGAGA
>JAYVQV010000231.1:0-8187 GCA_043776855.1 Limisphaerales bacterium
TTTGCCCACGGCAATCATCTTCGCGGTTTCAGATTTCGGCTGGGCGTTGTCCAGTTGCTCCGCCGAGCCATACGGCGCATAAACCTTCGCATCAAACCAGCCGCTGTGGCGGTCGAAGAAAACAAAGCCGAGGAACACCAGCACAAGCGTCGCCGCCATGATCCACATCGGCACAGTGGAGCGCGTCGCCGTGGGTTCGGCGTTGGACGGCAGGGAACAGGATTTAGATTCGTCGCTCATGTCGTCGCTCATGGTTTCGTGGTCGCGGGCGTGAACGGCGCTTCATACAGCGGCGCATCGGCGCGCAGGCTCAACAGATAGGCCACCAGTTGTTTCGCCTCCAGCTTCGGCACAACTTCGTAGCCGTCAGCGGGCGCAAATTCTTTCGGCAAATTCAACGCGTCAGCGGACGGCGCGGAACCAGCCTTGCGGACTTCAAATAAAAATTTGAATGACGGCATCGCAGAATTTTTCACGATGCCCGGTGCGTAAAGGTGCGCCAAGTGCCAGTTCGCATCGGCCAGCCGCGCGCCGACATTCGCAAGGTCAGGACCGACGCGGAGAGTGCCGAGTTGCACGGGGGCGTCGTAAAGATAATCGGCGGCGACGCTACGGCGGACGGCGTTGTAGCGCTTGATGTCCGCGCCGGTTGCCGAAATATAAGTCTCCACCTTGCCGCCAGCATCCGTGATGGCCGTGGCGGCGGCATCGGCCTCGTCTTTGTTCAAGCCGGATAATTTCAAAGTTGAAACGAGATTGCTGACCGCCTCGGCGTTTTTCTTCACGCCAATGAGCGCGACTTCAAACAAAGTTCCTTCCTGCCGGATTTGTTCCGTGTGGCAGGCGGCGCAACCGTTGGCGCGATAAATTTGCAAGCCCAGCGTGGCCTCGCCCGTGCGCTGCTGCGGCCACGTCTCGCCCGTGACGAGAACGGTGGTCTGCTTGGCCGAGCCAAGCTGCATCGTCGGCGCGACCACGAAACCAAACCACGAACCGCCGAGCGTCAAAACGACGGCGAAGAAAACTCCAATTCCAGTTTTCATGATTTCACCTCCGGGTCGCGCCGCAGCGAAGCGGAGGCGGACGGATTTTCAAGCGGCGCGGTGACGGCGGCGAACGCCGATTTCGCCAGCGCGATTTTCCATTTGATGGTCATCACAAAAATGTTCACCAGCAGCAGCAGGCTGCCAACGAGCAGGAGCAGCAGACCGGACGTGCTGATCATCAGCCAAAATTTCGCCGCCGTCGGGTCGTAACCGGCATGGCCGTGTTTGATGCCCGCAATGGCGAGCGGGATGACGAGCAACGCCACGCCGAACACATTCAGAAAATGCTGAACGTTGACAAATTTTTTGAACGGCAGTTCCGTTCCCATGACGCGCGGAAGGATTTCATAAATCGCACCGAGCAGAATCACCGTGGCGAAGCCGAGGATGTGCAGTTGCACCTGCGCCTGACCGAGCCAGGTGAATTCCATCACGCGGCCAAAATGCGGGCAGCCCAACGCCGCGAGCAGCAACGCGGAGGCGAGGAACATGAAACTTCCAAATCGGAAGTAGCAGAACGGCCCTCCAAAGCATTTCACATTCGCGCCGCACAAAGTTTTCAGCAGGACAATCGCCACCGCGACGACCGGAATGACGAGCAGCAACGAGGCGAACGCGCTCGTCGTCGGCAACCATGCGGGAACCGGCGCACCGGCAGGAATGCCCAACCACGTTCCGAACAACATCAAAGTCCAGAATGCAAACAGCGCGTAGAAACGGCTCTTGAGCGGCTGGCCAGAAATCTTCGGAATAAAATAAAACGCCGTGCCGAGGCCGACGAGCGCGAGCCAGACAAAAACCAAATTATTGGAGAACCACCAGTTGATGACTGCCTGCGTGACGCCGCGAACCGGATGATTCGTGACGATGAAAAGATTTGCCGTGCAATAAATCCACGGGAACCACAACAGCGCCGCGAGCAGGAACCAATGCGAGGGATAAAGCTCGCGCTCCTTGCGCTGGGCGAAAGTTGCGACGGCGGAAATGGCGATGAGGACAAACGCGACGCCAAGCAACGCGGCGCTCACGCGGGGAAATTCCAACCAAGTGAAACCAGAACTGCCGCCGCCCAAAATTGTGGCGACGCCGACAAGCACACCGAGATGCCAAAAGTGCGCCGCGATTACTGGCACGAGAGGCAGTTCCAATTCCGTCTGGCTCAAGCGGGCAAAAATCCAGAGCATCACGCCGAGCGCGGCGGGAATCGCAAAACCATAAACTAGAAGATCGTTTGCCGCCGCCTGCGCGTGGCCGAAGGTCAGGCACGGGCAGTGCGCGAACAGTTCCGGTTTATGAAACGTGAGCGACGCGATGACCGCGAGCAAAAGTCCGAGGACGAGCCAGAGCGCTGCGCCGCCGAACAGCGCGAGCAGCGGCACGCGGCACGAAGCATCAATCTTCGCGGTGCAAACTTGGTTGGTGTCAGCCGGGTTCATTCAAAAGAGACTGCCTTCACAGGTGCGGTTGCTTTCTCGACGCGCGCCGTGAGATCGGCGCGGGCGGCGGCGGGCGTTGACCATTTTTCGCTGGCGAGTTTCATCGCGGTTTCAATCGGCAAATGGACGATGCCGCGCTGCTTGTCGGTGAACGCCAGCGTGGTCAAAGATTTTTCCTCGGCGGCGGTGATTTCCGCGAGTGCTTTGTAGCGGGCGTCAGCTTGGTCGGCATCAATCGCCGGGGCGGACACGAACAGTTTCACACCGACGGACAGTGCGACGAATAAAACAATGGCGGCGATGAAGGCAACACCAGCGGCGGAAGCGCGATTGATCTGTTCAAGTTTCATTTGGCATCTCCGTTATTAGCCGCCACGAGGTCGCGCACTACATTCTGGCTTACGCCCATCGCTTCGAGCAGGCGCGGATCGCGCTGCGGATACGGCGGGTTGGAATTAAATTTGCAGATAAAGATTTTCGTCAGAAATCCGCCCATGAGCATCAAGCAGCCAATCGGTAGCCAGATCCATTTGAGATGATAGCCGTCGTTGTGTAGCGCCGGGAAAATGTTGAAGGCCAAGTCCGCCGCGTGCATCGCCCAGATGAACACACAGGTAGGAATGATGATCTTAAAATTTGTCTTCACGGCGACCGGCAGCAGGATGAAGAACGGCACGAAGCATTTTCCGAAAATCAAAATCATGCTCAACCACCACCAGTTGCCGTTTTCGCGGATTTTATACCAGAAAGTTTCTTCCGGCACGTTGGCGTTCCAGACGACGAAGTATTGCGCGAACTCGGTGTAGGCCGAGAGCAAGGTGAAGCCGAGCATCAGCACGCCGATGAAATAGAAATAATTTTTCTGCACCACGGCAGCGAGCGTTCCCTGCCGGAACAAAATCGCGGCGATGACATAGACCGTCGCGAGAGCGACCCACGCGCAGCTCGAAAAGAAATAGACGCCGTGCATCGCGGAGAACCATTGGTATTGCAGTGACTTCATCCACAACACGCCGGACGCGGAGAGCGTCAGCGCGAAAGCGACGATGCCCCAGCCAGAATAGAAACGCATCTTGCGGGTGCATTCAGCGGAACCGGTCTTGTCTTGTTGCAACGACAGCGAACTCAAGCGGGATGAGAGCAGCCACCAGATGGCGAAGATGATTCCTGATGTGGCGACAAAGCCGGAACAAGTAAAAATTGGAAGTTTGGCAGCAACCAGATTGTTGGTTTCAGGATTGAGGGTCATCCACGCGTAAATGCGTTTGCCGAGCAACGCGACAGGTAAAAATAAAATCGCCAGCCACGGAAACAGCAGCGAGGAAATATGTTCGCAGAAACGGCGGATGCCGACCGACCAACCGGCGTCGGTGAGGTGATGAATCATCACCAAGAACAGCGCGCCGAGGGCGATGCTGTAATAGAACATGAACGCCATGAGCCAGGAGAAGCCGAACTCTTGAAAATTATTCCGCGTGTAGCTCAAGGCCGCGCCCGTGACCGTCAGGAATCCGCCGATAATCATCAAGGCAGAGGGCAGCCAACGCCAACCGGACAAGTCCAGCGGCGGTTGATGAGTTTTTTCTTGGTGCGAACTCATGATTATTTCTTCAAAGCGGCTTGCTGCTCCGGCGTTAAATCGTCAACGGTTCCGAGGCGGCTCAATTGCAGCGCGCGCAGATACGCGATGACTGCCCAGCGGTCTTCGGTCGCAACCAGCGGACCGGCGGCGCCCATCGTGCCTTTGCCGTAAGTGATCGTGCTGAAAATTTCGCCGTCCGTCAGCTTGACGATGCGCGCATCGTGCAGATTCGCGACCGTCGGCATGACCCCGATTTTCTTGGTAATACCATTACCATCGCCAAGTTTTCCGTGGCACGGAGCGCAATAAATATCGAAGCGTTCGCGTCCGCGCTGGATGAGCGGCAGATTCACGGCGAGCGGATTGGCTTCAACGAAATTCGTTGTGCCGGAAATTTTTCCAGTGTTCACCGCTGAATCTTCAAACGGATAAACTTCGCCGTTCGCCGTTGCAATCGGCTGGCTGCGGGCAATCGTGCCAGCGGGCGGCAACTGCGAGCTGACACCGTTCGCAAAAAAGTGGTTCGGTTCCATCGGACGCAGTTTCGCCTGACGGTCCATGTCCGGGAATAATTCCATCGGCGGTTTGCGCGACATCTTGCCCTGCAAGCCGAGCGTGGCAAAACCCGCGACCCCAACGGCCAGAAAAACCAACACAACTGAAACAGCGATGCGAATCATGCGACGTCCTCCACGATTTCAACATGCGCGCCACCGATGGATTCGAGCAACTGTTTCGTTTCCGTCACGCAAAATTTTTCATCCTGTGCGCCAATGACCATGACGAACTTGTCGCGGGAGACGAGCGCGAAGCGTTTTGCGTCGAGCAGCGGATGGTGCAGGCGCGGAAACTGGTTGAGGCCGATCATCCCGATGAGCGCGCCGACTGCACCGCCCATGATGAGCATGATGTAGGCCGGCACGAAGGTCATCGGCACGCTGAACATCGGCTTGCCGCCGACGATGAGCGGATAATCAAACGCGTTCGCGAACCAGATGAGGCCGACGATTTGGACGAACATGAACACACCGCCGCCCAACGCCACCCAGCCGACGAGGGAATTTTTCAAGTTCATCACCTTGTCCATGCCGTGAATCGGAAACGGCGTGAACACATCCCACTTGCTGTAACCAGCGTCACGGACTTTTTCCGCCGCGCGCAGGAGGTCGCCGGGCGTGTTGAATTCAGCCATGAGGCCGTAAATCTTTTCGCTCATTGGTGGCCGCCTTTCTTGGCGCCGCCGAGCGGATGATGCGGGTCGCCTTCGGGCATCGCGCCTTTGACTTCGGAGATGGCGATCATCGGCAGGAATTTCACGAACAGCAGATACAACATGAAAAAAGCGCCGAGTGTGCCGATGTAAAGACCCACGTCCCAGATCGTCGGCATATATTTGCCCCAATTCGACGGGAGAAATTCCTGATAGAGCGAGCCGACGACGATGACGAAACGTTCGCACCACATACCACAGTTGATGAGCAGTCCGATGATGAAAAGCGCGACGAGGTTCGAGCGGATTTTTTTGAACCAGAGCAGTTGCGTCACGCAGACGTTGATGCCGATGAGCGTCCACCCGAGATACAGGTAAGTGTGGCCGAACAAGCGATGGCCGAATACCCAGCGTTCGTAAGTGTCACCACTATACCACGCGATGAAAAATTCCTGGAGGTAGATGTAATCAATGATGAGGCCAGCGACCAGCGCCAGCTTGGCGATTTTATCCATGTGGCTCATGGTGATGACGTTTTCCATGCCGCACCATTTGCGAAGCGGAATCAAAATCACGAGCATCATGCCGAAACCGCAGAACACCGCGCCGATGACGAAGTAGAGCGGGAAAATCGTCGCGTGCCAGCCCGCGATCTGCGAGGTGCAGAAATCGAGACCGACGATGGAACTCACGGTGAACACCAGTAGCGTGCACAAGCCGCAGAGAACGACGTAGGCTTTTTCGTAATGATGCCATTGACGGGCGGAGCCAGTCCAACCCATCGCAAGAACGGTGAAAATTCCTTTGCGCACACGCGTCGTCGCGCGATCACGGAACACTGCGAAATCAGGAATCATCCCCATGAAAAAGAATAGAGATGACACAGTGAGGTAAGTGTTCACGGCGAACACGTCCCACATCAGCGGCGATTTGAATTGTGGCCAGAGACCGTTTGAATTCGGAACGGGAAACATATACCAGTCAAACCACGCGCGTCCGACGTGGATCGCCGGATAAAGTCCCGCCATCATCACGGAGAAAACCGTCATCGCCTCGGCCATGCGGCCGATGGTCGTGCGCCAATGCTGCTTCGTCAAAAAGAGCAGCGCGGAAATCAACGTGCCTGCGTGAGCGACGCCGACCCACCAGATGAAATTTACAATGTCCAGGCCCCACATCACGGGATGGTTGTTGCCCCACACGCCGACGCCGGTGAACACTTGGTAGAACAAACACGTCGGGAAAATCACCGTCGCCGCGAACGCAGCGGGCAAAAACAAAATCCACCACCAGCGCGGCGTCTTGCCTTCGGCGAACACGGACAATTTATCCGTCAGCCAGCCGAGACCTTGATTGCCTTCGACGACAGGCGCGCGTTGCAATTCCGCCGGCGGCGCGAGCTTCTTCAATTCTTCCAGATTCAAGTTGGTCACGGAGTCAGACATTAGCTGTGGCCTTTCTGCGTAAGGCTTTGGCTTTCGTATTCTTCCGTGCTGAACGGATCATGGTAATCCGGCATCGCCGGATTCGGATTGCGGACGCGGGCGAGATACGTCGTGCGCGGCTTCGTCAAAAGATTTCCAAGCACCGAATAATTCAGCGGCGACAATTTTTGTTTCGACACGGAACTGTTCGCGTCGCTGATATCACCGAACACGATCGCGCCCGCCGGGCAAGCCTGTTGGCAGGCGGTCTTCGGAATATTTCCCGCCGCTTCGGTGAGGCGAACATTGTCGCTCGCACCGGCCTTGGCCTTCTGCGAAATCTTGGCGTGCTCGATGCGTTGCGTGCAGTAAGTGCATTTCTCCATGACGCCGCGCATCCGCACCGTCGCGTCGGGATTCTTCGAGAGCTTGATGAGATCCCATTCGTCTTCCGTGCGCATGCCGGAATTCGGGTCGTTCCACCAGCGTTTCAAATCCCATTCGCCATCCGTCTTGTGCGTGAGCGTCGTGGAATAAATCGTTCCCTTGAGTTCGGTCAACGGGCGCTTGTTGTAATCGAGGAAATTGAAACGGCGAACTTTGTAAGGACAGTTGTTCGAGCAATAACGCGTGCCGATGCAACGGTTATACGCCATGACGTTCAGGCCTTCCTGGTCGTGAACGGTCGCGGCCACGGGGCAGACGCTTTCGCACGGAGCCGTCTCGCACATCTGGCAAAGCATCGGCTGATTCACCGCCTGCACGTCATCAATCCATTCGGCGAACTGCTGATTCTCGTCCGTCTGATTCATGTCCGCCGACAAATCGAAGCGGCTCGCGTTGTGTTTGCGCTTCGGATCGCTCGTGAAATAACGATCAATCCGCATCCAGTGCATCTCGCGACCGCGCAGGACTTGATCCTTGCCGACAATCGGAATGTTGTTCTCGCTCTGGCACGCGACGACGCAAGTGCCGCAACCAACGCACGCGCTCAAATCAATCGCCATGCCCCACTGATGGAGTGCGGTCTTCTTCGCCTCGTCGAGCGGATTTTCGTAAAGCGATTTGACGATGGGCGGCTCGACGCCATGAAATTTTTCTTCGGCGATGTTTTCGTTTTTGTGCGCCGCCTCGATGGCTTCTTCGACGTTAAATTCGCGCACCGCCGGACGACCTTCCATGCTCCAATGATGCTGCGTGCAGGCGAGCACATAAGTCTCGCCGGTCTTCTTGATGGTCGCGCCCGTGGCAACATATTCGCCGTTGAAAATTTTATACGCGTTGAAACCGACGCCGTTGCCGACGCGCCCTGCCCGCTCGCGTCCGTAACCGAGTGCGAGGCCGAGCGAATAATCCGCCATGCCCGGCTGCGTCCAGATGGGGCCTTTGACACTGCGACCATTCAATGTGATTTCCACCACGTCGCCATTCGCCACGTCAAGCTGCTTGGCCGTCGCGCGGCTGACGAGCACGGCGTTGTCCCACGTCA
>JAYVQV010000232.1:0-8184 GCA_043776855.1 Limisphaerales bacterium
GGAATGGGAAGCCGGAAAAATTTACCTCAACCTGGAAACCAAAACCCAACCCTCAATTTAGATGCTCACTGAATTTACAGAAAAAGATTTGCGCGACCAAATATCAAATTGGAGGAGGCGCACGGCGTTGTTGTCTCGGTCTGCAACCAGTAGATAATTTCCACTCCGGTCAATGGCTAGACCGCAAGGAGTGTGAAACTCCGCTTGTGAAAGAGTGTCACCATTTACATGGCCATAATATGGTTGAAATACAGCGCCTCCACCCAAGGTGCTGATAGCTGCAGCATGAACAGTATCTGCTGTCAGCAACGCCACGAATGTCAGCAGGCAACTTATAGCTGACCTTAATAACTGAATTGGTTTGTTTCTCATACGCAATGTTGGTTGGTTCCGTTGAGAGACATTTCAAAAGTTATGGAGCTTGTCTTGGTAATCAAACTCGCCGGACACGGGCGCCGGATTATCCCAGTTGCCGCGCCGGTCGCCACCATCCCACCAAGTGTTCGGGTTCATGGACTGCTTGAATGGCGCCGGGCCTTGTTTCAAGAAATTGGATTCATGCTGGGTGAAGTCATCGTCCTTAACAATCGTGGGAGTAATAAAAATGATGAGGTTATCCTTTTCCATGGACTTGACCTCGCTGCGGAAGGCCCAACCGATTCCAGGAATGTCGCCGAGCATGGGAACTTTGGTGGAAGAAGAGGTGGGGTTGTCGCGAATCATGCCGCCCATGACCAGCGTGTTGCCGCTGGGAATCAAAACTTGGGTGGTCAGACGCCGGGAATCAAAAATCGGCACAGTAAAAGAGAAATTGGCACCACCGTTACCCGGAACGCTAACAGTTTGATCGCCAAAATGAGAGGAAACCTCCGGGAAAACGGTGAGCCGGATTTTGTCGCTGGCAGAGATGCGCGGGGTGACTTGCAAAATGGTGCCGATGTTGGAATAGGTAACGGAAGAACTACCGGCAGAATTTTGGGTGCTGCCGCCCACACTCAAAATCGGAAACTGGCGGGTGACTTCAATTTTTGCCGTCTCATTGTCCAAGGTGACGACGCGGGGGGTGGACATGATTTTGGCGTTGTAGTTGGCGTTCAAAAACGAAAGGGTGGCGCTCACGCCGTCGGCATTTAGAAAGGCGGTGTAGGGAACCAGTCCGGCCAACGTGCTGGCGGAGAACCCACCTCCGCCAAGGCTCTGAACAATATTCAAAACTTTGGTGGTAGATTCACCTTCAGCACCGGTGTGTCCGCCGCCTGGCGTGGAAACCGTATCGCCAGGAGAGGTAATGGTTGTTTTCTTCGAACCTGTAGTATTTCCATTGCCAAAGGTGACGCGTTGGGCGCTCAAAGTGGAGGACCAGTCAACGCCTTTTTTGGTGGATGGCTGGGAGGTGATTTCCACCAGCTTGGCTTCGATTTCAACCTGGCGGGTGGGCTTGTCGAGTTGCTTGATCAAAATGTCAACGGCGGTTTGCTCCGGATCGGTGGCTACGACGACCATCTGGCTGGTGCGGTTGTCCGCGATAACTCTGCTGCGCTTGGGGTCGGTGAGCGCGGACTGGACGGCTTCGACCATGTTGGAGACGGAGGCGTATTGCAACTGGATGACGCGGGTGATGAGCGGCGGCGGCGCGAGCGGATCTTTCAAAGTCACGCGGTCAATGCCGGTCTTCTTGTCGTGAGTGAGTTGCAAATTGTAATTGTCCAGCAAGGCCAGCAACGCGTTTTCCGCGCTGATATTTTCCCAGCGGATGGAGAGTTGCGGCTCGGCCTTGACCTGACCCTGGGCATCGGCCACACCATAGCCGATTTTCGGGTCGAGCATATAATTGATACCGGCCTGGCGCGCGAGGTTTTCAATGGCGGTGGTGATCGGCACGTCGGAAAATTGGATGAGGGGGATGCTGGAGGCGACGACGACGGCGGGCGCGTTGGTGCCGGCGGGTTCGGCGGCGACGACGGGCGCGGCGTTGGTTTCCACGGCGGGTGCGTTGGTGGCCGTGGTGGCGATGGTCGGCACTTCATTGGTGCTGGTGCTAACCACGGCGGTGGTGTTGGTCCAGTCGGCTGGTGCGTTGGTCACGCTGGTGTTGGTCTGGGCGTAGGCAGCGACGAGGCTGGCCGTTCCGAGCAGCAGGTAGTGGGCGATTTTTTTCATGGCTGGTTGGTTGGTTTTGGTTTTTCGCTCCGCAAATTTTTTTGTCAGAATCAGGTTTGAAAATTAATAGTGAATTTCATGCCGCGCGCCATTGATCTCAACGACCACGGTGTCGGAACGGATTTCCGCGCAGCGCAGGTGCGCGCGACCGCCGGTGACGGTCACGTCGCCTTCATCGCCCACCATGAACGAGTGGTTGTTGATGATGACCATGGGGCGGCCACGGACGATGGAGTAGCCTTTCACAGCCAGCGAAGTAATTTCAATGCCGGCGCGGGGGGCGGCGGCGGCGAGCGCCTCGAACGGGCGCGTGGATTCCGGAAAAAACGGGTCGCGGCCGTCGCGAACGCTGGAGGGCTGGGTAAAGACGGCGCGGGGCGGCGGCAGGGCGGCGGGCTTGGCGGTAGCGCCAGCCTTGGCCACGGTGTTGGTCGCCGGGCCGGCCAACGCCGCCCAGGTGAGCAACGCGATAAAAATTGTGGCGAAAGTTTTCACGGGTTTCAGGTGTTGGGCTTGACCAGGATCGCGACGTCAACGCGGAAGGAAACCCGTTCCGATCCCGGCGAGAGGCTCGCCGGATCGATGACCAGGTTCAGCATCCTGATGTGCGGAAAATTATTTTCAAAGTCGCAGATGAATTTTCCGAGGTCGTGAAAATACGCCGTCCCGGTGAGATTGACCTTGGCCTGACGATACGGAAAAGCCGACAGCAAATCCACTTCGCCGAGGGTGGGCTGGGCAATGCTCGGGATGTCCACATGATAGCCGGATTTGAAGCGGCGCAAAGTTTCGTAGCACCAGGCGTTGACGTCGCCGTTGGCCACGTCCTGTTCGGCGCGGTTCAGTTGCAGGGTCGCGTCCGCCAGCGTGGTGGCAATGAGGTCGGCCTCCTTGATGTTCCGCTTATAGGTATCGAGCGTGTTCTGGCGTTCGCGGATGGTCGCGGCGAGCGTCTTGTTCTTGTCTTTTTGCGGGCTGATGAGCATGACAAAAATCACGCCGACCATGACGAGCGTGGCCGCAATGACCATGATCAACTGGTTCCGCTTGGCTGGAGGTAATCTTTTCATCGGGTCTTGTCGCCGAGGCGACATTCGAGGGTGAATACGACAAACATCTTGCCGTCAGAAATGGATTGCGGGGCGGATGGTGGGGCGGACAGGCGCACGCTGTTGGTTTTTTCCAGCAGGCTCTTGAGAAATTCCTGGCTGGAAATCGCCTCTTTGAACCGGTTGATCTGGTCGCCGGGGTTGGAACTGGAATCCTTCGCATCAATCGTCAGCAGGATGCGTTCGGTCGAGATGCCGGGGCGACCGGCAATGACCCCGACACTGTTGGTGACCGGCGGCGAGCCGGGGGTCTGCGCGTAACCTTGTTCCAGCCGCATCCGGGTAATCTGCACGTTGGGAACGTAAATTTTTTGCAGCGCCTCCAGCAGGTTCGCCTGCAAGAAACGCGAGGCCGTGAGTTTTTGCAGCGCGTCATACCGTCTCTGCGCGTCCAGAGATTTTTTCTGATTGATGAGCACCTGGCTGAACTCATTCGTGCGCGTCTGGATTTCAGTCTCGATGGCGTTCAACTGCCGGTTTTCCCAGATGGAGTTCGCCCAGATGGAACTGAACCAGACGAGAAACGCCGCCACCAGCAGCCCGCCGACGATGAGCGAGCGCTTGACGGGATCCCTTCGGCGCAATTCCTCCTCGGCTTGCGACTCGGCCAATAAATTGATGCGAATGGGCATACGATTAAAATGCCGCGAGCGCCACGCCTACGGCCACGGTCAGTTGCGGTCCAATGTGATCCACTTCCACCGCCTGCTGCCCCGGCAATGCCAGTTGCAGGAAGCCGGTCGGGTTCCACGTTTTGCACTCCACCAAAAGTTCCTGATGCAGCATTTGTAAAATCATTTCTGAACGCGCCGAGCCGCCGCTCACATAGACTTGCGAAACCGGGCGATCCTCCTGATGTTCAAAAAAGTCGAGCGACGCGCGGATTTCGCGACCCAGCGGAGTCACCTGCAACTGCAAACTAGCCTCCACTTCCGGCGCCATGCCGACCTTGATGCCCTCGGCTTCCGCGTAACTAATGTTCATCGAGTCGGCCAGTCCCAGAGTCAAATGGTCGCCGCCGATTTGCATCATGCGGTTCAAAATTAATTCGCCCTTGTCCAGCACACTCACCGAGGTGTGCTTGAAGCCGATGTCCACCAGCGCCACCGTTTCCTTCGCGAAAATTTCCGGCAACGCCAGTTCAAACGTGTTGATCGGGCCGACGAGTCCCGGCACCAGGCTTTCCGCCGTCAGCCCGGCGAGCGCGGCGGCGTTGATGAAGTCGGCCACGAGTTGCTGTTTCGCGGCGGCGGCAAGGACTTTTAATTTGGGGACGCCCGCGTCCTTGTCACCGGGGTTCAGACGCGGCGGAATGATGTAGCAATCGAAAACGTGGTTCGGCAAATCCTGTTGCAGATAATTTTTGTGGTTCACCTTCAGAATCTGGCGCATCTCGTCCAAGGGAATCTGCGGCAGTTCAATCTGCCGCAACACCGCGTCATCCAAGCCCACGGACATCGTGATAAACTTGGTGGTGTTGCCCAGCGCCTCGGCCACCGCCTTGAGGTGTTCGCCCAATTGTTCCGGGGAAATTTTCTTTTCGAACAGCGGCGCGTCAAGGAGGGCGTAACGGGTGAGCGCGAGAATCTCGCCGCGCTTCTCAATCAGGACAGCTTTGGTTGTCCGGCTGCCCAGATCCACAGCGATCATCTGGGTCCGTTTTTTTTTGGAGGCACCATTTAAGAATGGTAGCGTAAAAGCCATGTGAATAACTTGTAAATAACTTTCGTTTGAATGGCAAGCCAATAATTGAATCAATCAACCTTGCCCGCCAAACTAA
Source organism: Limisphaerales bacterium (assembly GCA_043776855.1). Taxonomy (GTDB): domain Bacteria; phylum Verrucomicrobiota; class Verrucomicrobiia; order Limisphaerales; family UBA11358; genus UBA11358. The sequence continues at coordinate 5,050 of JAYVQV010000232.1, forward strand.
TTTGATTTTAGCAGGAGATGAGCCAAATCATCACCCCGCTAACATTTATCCCTTATCGGCCAAAGTTGTCCGAACCAAAGCCGTTTTTGTCCCAAAATCAACCGGGAAACCGTCGTTCACCCGGCAATTTCCCGGGCCCGCACCGCTGCCATGTCCAAAAATGCCGAGAGCAGCGGAGATTTTTTGCCGCGCCACAGTGCGCCCACGATCACCGGCGGAAATTCCGGCAATGCCAGCGCCCGCACATTTTTTGGCAGCACTTTTCCCGGGACGCCGACCGACACCCCGACGCCCAGTCCGCTGGCCACATACGTCTCGATCAAATCCGCCGAACTGGCCTCCATCGTCGGGAACCACTCCACCCCCAGCGCGGCCATCTGCGCCTGAAAATTTTTCGCCAGCGCCTCCGCCGCCGGCAGGCAGATGAGCGGCTCGTCAATCTTGTCGCGCCGCCACAGTTCCGCCGCCGATTTAATTTTGGAATTTTTTTCCACCAGCAGCACCATTGGCAGTTCCATCAGCACCAGCGATTCAAAGCCCGTCGGCGGCTTCCGGTCAATCATCGTGATGACCAAATCCACCTCATCCTGCGACAGCAGCGATTCCAGTTGCGCCGGGAAACCTTCGCGCAGCGAAATTTTCAGGCCGGGAAATTTCCGCCGCACGCCCGCCAGCAGTTGCGGCATATGCTCGCGCAGCACAATCGTCGAGGCACCCACCCGGAAATGCCGCGCCTGACCGCCTTGCAACTCGGTGGCAATTTTTTCCAGGTTGGAAAAAAACGGGCGGATGAAGGTGTAAAGTTTTTCACCTTCCGGCGTCAGCAGAAACGGACGCCGCTGAAAAAGCGTCACGCCCAAAAATTCCTCCAGTTGCGCCACCTGCGCGCTGACCGCCGGCTGCTGGATGCCGTAGGGGATGTTGCGAACCGCCGGCATGATGCCGCCGTGCCGCGCTACGAAATAAAAAAGTTCAAGGTGATGAACGTTCATGGCTGGGGACGATCCGTGTCGCGGCATCTTTGCCGATTGTTTCGCCAGCGGCAAGCCGTCGCTCGTAAATTTTTCCACACCGGACGGTGCGTGATAAAATTTGCTCGTCCAACGCCAGCGCCTGCGCGAAGATTTCCTTCACCCTGACGAATGAAAATCATCCTAACAATTTTTTCGCTGCTCGTGCAGCTGGCAACGGCCACCGCCGCCGAACCGCCGCCGGAGCGCTTGCAAGATTTGTCCCGCGTCTTCCTGACGAACACCGTCGCCCGCCCGTTGCGCTACACGCCCGACGGCACGGATTTTGTCATCACCAACGGCGGCGAATTTTTCAACCGCCCGCTCTACGGCAGCCACAACGCCTTCCGCGTGGACGGCGGCGACAAGCCGGAATTTTCCCTCTACCTCCCCGGACGCGGCGGCAATCTGCGCCTCGGCATCCAGACGCCGCTGGGCGTGAAGTGGCTAAATGACGCGGACAAAATCATCGCCCGCTACCGCGCTGGCTCCATGGTTTATGAAATTCACGATTCGCTGCTGACCGGGAAAGGTGAACTCCGTCTGACCGCCATTCCCGCTGGGGCAAAAAGTTTCATCGTCCGCGCCGAATTAAATTCCACCACATCGCCCGTCGAACTGCTGTGGGCGTTCGGCGGCGTGAACGGAATGAAAGGTGCGCGCGGCGGCGACATTGGCTGCGAGCGCGAGCCGGTTGGAAATTTTTTTCAACTGCGCCCGGAGCAATGCCGCAGCAATCAAATCACCCTCCGCTCAAATGAATTCACGCTCACCGCCAAGTCGGCGGTCATTCGCGGCGCGGCTTCCGCCGGGGCGAAATTTTTCATCACGGAAGCAACGAACTGGTTTCATGCCGATGCGTTGGCGAGCGCGCCGTCGGCGGAACTTCCCATCGTGACCGGCAAAATAAAATTGTCCACGGCAACGCCAGTTTTTCTCGCACTGCAAGTCGCGGGCAACGACGTGAAAGATTTTCCCGCCGAAGATTTGCCCCAACTTTTTGCGAACGCCGAAGAACAACGCCGCGCCCTCGCGTCGCGCGTCGCCGTTGAGACGCCGGATCCGTTCGTGAACGCCGCCGCCGCCGCGCTGAATGTCGCCGCCGATGCGATCTGGGATGACGCGCAGCAATCCTTCATGCACGGCGCGGTCGCGTGGCGGTCGCGGCTGCTCGGCTGGCGCGGGCCTTACGTCGGCGACGCGCTCGGCTGGCACGAACGCACGGCCAAAAATTTTCTCGGCTACGCCCGGCAGCAGAACACGGACGCCATCCCGGAAAAAATTCCCGCGCCGGAAGAATCCGCCAATCTCTCGCGCAACGAAACCGCGCTCCATTCCAACGGCGATCTGATGAATCGCTCGCACTACGACATGAACCTGCTCGCCGTGGATGCGTTCTTCCGCCATCTGCTTTGGACGGGCGATTTGGAATTTGCGCGGACGAACTGGCCGGTCATCGAGCGGCACCTCGCGTGGGAGAAAAGATTATTCCGCCGCGAATTCACCGAGTCTTCTCCCTCGCCCCTCGGAGGGGAGAGGGCCGGGGTGAGGGGTGGCGATGGAGTTGGACAATCAAAAACAGTTGGGGCATCCAACGAACTTTCCCACCCCTCACCCTCAATCCCTCTCCCCTCCGAGGGGCGAGGGAGGCCGGAAGCGCTGCCGCTCTACGAAGCCTACGCGGCAATCTGGGCGAGCGACGACCTGGCCTACAACGGCGGTGGCGCAACCCACGCGAGCGCCCTGAATTTCTACGCCAACAAAATGGCTGCGCGCGTGGCGAAACAGATCGGTCAGGACGCCACGCCCTACGAACGTGAAGCAGATTTGATTGCGCGCGCCATGAGAAAATTTCTCTGGCTGCCCGACGAAGGGAATTTTGCGGAGTTCAAAGACTTGCTCGGCTTGCAGCTCGTCCATCCGAACGCCGCGCTGTGGACGTTTTATCACACGCTGGATTCCGAAGTGCCGACGCCGCGTGAAGCGGCACAGATGGCGCAGTGGATGGATGAAAACCTCGCGCACATCCCCATCCTCCGTAGCAGCCGAGGTGACGAGGCTCAAAATAAAAAAGCGGAAAGCGGAAATAATCAGAGCCTCCTCACGTCGGCTGCTACAGAAAATT
>JAYVQV010000233.1:0-2122 GCA_043776855.1 Limisphaerales bacterium
ACGCCGCGCGCGGTGCAGAACTGGGCGCGGCTCTTCGACTTCGGCCCCGGCAACGGCACGGTGCAGGCGAATGATTTTTATCTTTCGTTTTGCATCGGCACATCGCTGAACGCGCAACGCATGGAGCACGATCCAACGCCGATGTGGCGCGTGGACACGGCGCTCACCACCACCGTCAGCAACCAATATCACTACGTCGTGACGTGGAGCAAAACGGGCGGGCCGAGCGGCGGCGGTCTCGTGGCGTGGTATCGCGATGGCGTGCTCGCAGGCAGCACGGACACCGGCACGCGCACCGTGACGAACGTGGCCGACGCGGTCATGTGGCTGGGGCGTTCGCAATTCACCGCCGACAATTCCGCCAGCGCGGATTACAGCGAAGTCCGCATTTATTCTCACGCGCTGGGAACGAACGAAATTAATTTCAACCGCGTCAACGGCCCGGATGTTTTCACCGCGCCCCCGGCTCAAGCCGCCAATCTTGCGCTGGCGACAAATGGAAATAATCTCACGCTCACTTGGACGCCGGGCGCGGGCAGTTCCGGCAGCGTCGTGGTGATGCGCGCGGGCGCGGCAGTTTCGATGCAGCCGAACTACGGCACGAATTATCCGGCGAGCGCGGCGTTCGGCGGCGGCACGGATTTGGGCGGGAGCAACTACGTCGTGTTCGCGGCGGCGGGCGGCAGCGTGACGGTCTCGAACTTGAATCCGGGCGTGACGTATTTCGCCACGGTCTATTCTTATTCCGGCAGCGGTGCGGGAACAGTTTTGAATCTGGCTGATGCGTTCTCCGCGAGCAAAGCCGCGCCGGGCGTGGTGCAATCTGTTTCGCTGACGACCGCCAGCCAGCTTTCGCTCGGTGCATCCGCGCAGGCGATGTTGCTCGCGAGCTACGTCGGCGGCAGCGGCACGGTGGATGTCACGGGCGCGGCAATTTTTTCTTCCAGCGCGACGAACATCATCAGCGTTTCCTCGAACGGCGTGATGACGGCGCTGACTTTCGGCACGGCGTCGGTCAGCGGTTCGTTCGCCGGTTTGAGCGCGAGCAATTCCGTGACGGTCATCAATCCGCTCACGAATAATTTGCGTCACCGCTATCCGTTCAACACGGACGCAAGCGATGTCGTCGGCACGGCGCACGGGACGTTGGGCGGCGCGGCGGTGGTGACGAACGGCCAGCTTCAATTGACCGGCGCCACGCCGTATTTGAGTCTGCCCACGGGCATCGTCGCGGGACTTTCCAACCTCACGCTGGAAGTCTGGCTGACGAACACGGTTTCCGCGCAGTGGGCGCGCGTGTGGGATTTTGGCAGCAGCACCACGGTGAATATGTTTCTCGCGCCGAACAGCGGCGGCGGCACGATCCGTCACGCGATCAGCCTCACCGGCAACGGCGGCGAGCAGCGCGTGAACGGCACGGCGAATCTGCCGATCAATGTCCGCAAGCATATCGTCCTCACGCAAAATGGCGCGGTGGGAATTCTCTACCTTGACGGCGTGGCGGTCGGAACCAATGCCGCGATGACGCTCAACCCGGCGAGCATGGGCAGCACGACGCAAAATTATCTCGGCAAATCGCAATACCCCGATCCGTATTTCACCGGTTCGATGCACGAGTTCCGCATCTACGATGCCGCGCTGCCGGCGAACCTGGTCTTGAGTAATTTTCTTTCCGGCCCGGACGCGTTGCCCATCGCGCCGCCGACGACGGTGAATGACGCCATGACGCTCAATCGCGGCGCGAAGGCGCTCATCCCGGTGCTCGCGAATGACACCGGCCCCGCGCCGGTGCTCGCGACGTTGCAGATCGTCACGCCGCCAGTGAACGGCACGGCGGTCGTCAACACCAACACCGGAAAAATTCTCTACACGCACAACAACAGCGTGACGCTTTCCGATTCGTTCACCTATCGCGTGCAAGGCGTCACCGGCACGACGAGCGCGGTCGCCACGGTGTCGCTGACCATCAGCGATAATCTCCGTCTCGCCGCACCGACGCTCGCGATGCCGTCCGCGCCGCCGCTCACGGGTTATCAAGTGGTGGATGCTTTTCCGGGACTCACCATCGCGCAGCCGCTCGCGCTCGTCACGCCGCGCGGCGCGGCTTACACGAACAAATTAT
>JAYVQV010000234.1:0-8166 GCA_043776855.1 Limisphaerales bacterium
ATCGCTGTCCCCTCTCCCCGGGGGAGAGGGTTAGGGTGAGGGCGAGCAACTGTCTAATCACTCCTGCCGGTTTCGACCCGTCAATCATCCCACCACAACTTTACTGCCCATTACAAACGTCGAGGAACCACAATTTGTCACATATAATGTGCCGGATTCCCATTGTTGCCGAATTCCCATTGCTCTTGTGTCCAAAGTGTGAGACAACAATTATGCCGCTCCGAAAATCAGGAAATCAAACGGTTAGGAAAAAGCTCTTATGAAACCACTTGTCACCATCGCAACCATTGCGTTGCTTCTCCTCGTTCTGCTCACGCCCCACGCCCATGCCCAGGGCACCACCGCGTTCACCTACCAAGGCCAGCTCAAGGACAACGGCACGAACGCCGGCGGCGCTTACACGATGATTTTCAAATTGTATGACGCGGTGGCTACGGGCAACCAAGTCGGCAGCACCATCAACAGCAGTGCGACGCTCGCCAACGGACTATTCACCGTGAACCTCGATTTTGGAAACGTCTTCAACGGCGCGGCGCGCTGGCTGGACATCACCATCACCAACGGCGGCGTCACGCAAACGCTTTCACCGCGCGTCCAAGTATTGCCGACGCCTTACGCGCAGTTCGCCGCTGTCGCGGCCACGGTCACGAACGGCGCGATTCAAAACGCGCAGCTTGCCGCCAGCGCGGTTACTGCCGGCAACATTGCGAGCGGGCAAGTGGTGAAGAGTCTCAATGGTTTGACGGACACCGTGTCGCTGACGGCGGGAGCCAACGTCACCATCACGCCAACCGGCAACACGCTCACGATTGCCAGCACGGGCGTCGGCGGCGGAACGGTGACGAACATCAACATCGGGGTGACGAACACTTTGGCGGCTGGCAACAACGTAGGCTTGTTCACTAACAATGGCGTGGTGCAAATTTCTTCGTTTATTCCCAACATCCAATTGTTCCGCAAAGTGACCAACGCCATTTTTACCGTGCCGACCAACGTGACCCGGATCATGGTGGAAATGTGGGGTTCGGGCGGCGGCGGCGGGGGGGGGCATAACGATGGCATTAATTTTTATTCCGGCGGCGGCGGTGGAGCCGGCGGATACACCTTCAATGTTTTCACCGTGACACCCGGCTCAAATTATCTGGTGACCGCTGGCAGCGGCGGAGTCGGCGGCGGAGCGGACGCTAATGGCACGACGGGTGCCCCGAGCAGTTTTGGCAGCTTGCTGACCGCCAACGGCGGGACGGGCGGATTGGCGGCAACTGCCAGCAACAACGGCAACGGCGGCACGGCTGGAATAGGCACCGGCGGTTTGAACGGCGTGACGGCAGGTGATAACGGAGGAACCGGCGGAGGATTTAGCGGCGGCGGCGGATATGGCGGCGGAGTTTGGCGCGGCAGCCCCGGCTCTTATCCCGGCGGCGGTAACGCCATTTCTGGACCGGGCGGTGGCGGCGGTGGCGGAGGGTCGTCGGGTGGTTCCGGCAACGGCGGCAACGGCGGAGGGGTTTTTGTTTATTATTGAACAGCACCGCTATGAAAATTTTTCCCGTGATTTTGCTGGCTCTCATTTCGGCCAGCGCATTTTCCCAAAGCAGCAGCCGTTTCGCCATCACCCGCAGCGTGGTTGCGAATGGCGGCACGACGTTCAGCAGCAGCGCGCGGTTTCAACTTGGCAGCACCATCGCCCAGCCAGTCGCCGCCGTGCCGAGCAGCGCGCGGTTTGCCATCCAAGGCGGCTTTTGGATTCGTCCTGCGCCGGTTCTTTTTGCCCCGGCAAAAATTGGAACCAATTACGTCGTCTCCATCCAATCCGAACTGGGAGAAACTTACACGGTGCAGTATCTGAATTCCCTGTCTGCCGTGAACTGGTCAAACCTGCCCAGCGTTACCGGCAACGGCTCGGTGCTGACCGTCAGCAATTCCACCACCGGCAGTGCCAACCGATTTTTCCGGCTGATCCAACAATAATCAAAAAAACAATCCCATGAAAACCCAGATACATATTTTATCCGTCGCGTTGGTTCTGCTGACAGGCCTTCATCAAGCCAAGGCCGACACTTTGTTTGTGGCGAATGCAAATAGTAATTCCATCGTGAAGATCGCCGCCAACGGCGCGGCCACTGTATTCACCACTAACGGGCTTGCGTCACCCTATGGCGTGGCATTTGACAGTGCTGGAAATTTATTTGTCGCAAATCTCACCAGCGCAAACGCCAGCAGCATCACCAAAATTGCGCCTGATGGAACTGCTTCGCTTTTTTATAATACGACCAACAACGGGCCGATTGGTCTGGCGATTGACGCCAGCAACAATGTCTACGCTGCATATTCTCACAATAATCTCGTGGAAAAATTTTCGCCAGGCGGACAGGATTTGGGTGTTTTTGCGAGCAGTATTTCCTATTGTTATGGACTGGCTTTCGATGGCGCGGGCAATCTTTATGCGGCCGCCGCCAATGGTAATGTTGTAAAAAAGTTTTCTCCCGCCGGGAGCCTCCTGCTCACGTTGACGGCAACCATTTCGATACCGACTGGCGTGGCGGTGGACAGTTCAAACAATGTCTATGTGGCGTGCGCCAGCGGCAACTATATCAAGAAATTCTCGTCGATTGGAACTGACCTCGGCATCTTCGCCAATACCGGCATGAGCAATCCAAACGGCCTCGCCTTTGACAGCGCGGGCAATCTTTACGTGGCCAATGCGGTTAATCCCGGTTTCATCAGAAAATATTCGCCCGGCGGCACCGACCTCGGCTCGTTTGCGTCCACCGGTTTGAACACGCCTACCTTTCTGGCATTTCAAAAAACTTCTGTCAGCCTGACCAACATCCTCGTCACCCCGGCCAATCAAACCATCGGGCTTGGCTCCAACTTGCAATTCACCGCCACGGAGCAGTTCAACGACGGCTCCTCGCTTGTCGTCACGAACGGCGGAACCAATTCTTTCTGGTCCAACAGCAATCCTTCCGTGGCGACCATCACCACCAACGGCACAGCCACCAGCTTGATGCGCGGCGTGACTACCATCACCGCGACTCTTGGCGGCGTCAATGGCAGCGCTACGCTGACGGTTTCCAACGGCGCGACGACCTGGTATGTCTGGACAAACAGCCCATCCAACGGCCCCGGTCTTTCTTGGGCCACGGCCTACCACGACATACAAAGTGCGATCAATGTGACGGCCAGCGGCGACACCGTTCTCGTCACCAATGGGTATTATGCGACCGGAGGCGTGGGGAGCGTCTATTCTAGCCGTGTTACCATTACAAACGCAATTATGCTTAAGTCTGTCAACGGCCCTGTGGTCACGACCATTGCCGGTGATAATAATTCGATTCGCTGCGTATATCTAGGTGCAACGAATGCTGTATTGTCCGGCTTCATAATTACAATGGGATTCGATAATAGTTACGGCGCTGGAATTTACGCAGCAAATTCGTCCATAATAACAAACTGCTTCATAAACAATAATACTGGATCCGCGCTTGGAGGAGGTGTTTATGGTGGTGTTCTGTATAACTGCACGCTGCAACAAAATGATGCATCTGGAGGAGGAGGAGGGGCTTATGTCAGCATCTTGAATAACTGCATCATAACTGACAACAGAGCTTCTTTTGATGGGGGTGGTGTCCTTAGTTGCCAGCTCACCAATTGTTTGCTTGCCAGAAATACGGCCTATAAAGTCGGTGGCGGCGGCAATGTAAGCAGCGGCGGTGGTGCGAATGGCGGATCACTGACAGGTTGCACCATTATTTCAAATGTGGCTTATGCGTCGAATGGTGGAGGAACTCATGGTTCAACTCTCAATAACTGTTTTGTCATTGGTAACAGGGCTGGAGATTCTGGGGGCGGTGTGTCCGGCGGATCGCTTTTCAATTGCACAGTAGTTTCAAATTCAGCCAATTCTGCCGGGGGAGGAGGCATCTTTAGAGCTATGGCTACGAATTCTGTCATTTACAACAATACCGCGTCAAGCTACGCAAATTATGATACCAACAGCACATTGAGTTATAGCTGTGCCGCGCCGCTGGCTCCGGGGGTTGGCAACATTTCCTCCGATCCACAATTTACCAACGCCGCCTCCGGAGATTTCCACTTGCTCGCAACCTCACCGTGCATTGACGCCGGAAACAATGCCGCCGTGATTGGAACGACGGACTTGGACGGCAACCCGCGTATCATCGGAAGCGCGGTGGACATGGGAGCTTATGAGTATCAAAGCATCGTGGTGGCGCCGAACATACCTTTTACCTATACCACCAACAACGGTGCCATCACCATCACCGGCTACAATACCACCAATGGCGGCTTGAACGTCGTCATTCCCACCAGCATCAACGGCTATCCGGTGACGACGATTGGCGTTGGTGCGTTTAATAACCTGACTACGATAACAAATGTAACCATACCCAACAGCGTCACCAACATTGGCATTGGTCCGTTCCGCTCTTGTTACAGCCTGACGAGCATTTCCGTGAATGCGGCTAATCCAAGTTATGCGAGCGCGGGCGGCGTGCTGTTTGATAAAACACTGGCTACGCTGATTCAATACCCTGAAGGTCTGGTCGGCAGCTATGTGATACCCAACGGCGTCACGAGCATCGGCAATTATGCGTTCGATAGTTGCGGCCTGACGAGCGTGACGATACCCAACAACGTCACGAACATCGGCAATTATGCGTTCTCGAGTTGTTTCGGCCTGACGAATGTGACCATTCCCAACGGCGTCATCAGCATTGGCAATTTTGCGTTCGGGAATTGTGTTCACCTGAAGAGCGCGTATTTCCAAGGGAATGCGCCCACCGATAATGGCTCGGCCTTTTGGGGTGAAATTGGCACCGCTTATTATCTGGCAAGCACCACCGGCTGGGGCAGCACCTTCGGCGGCTGGCCCACCGTCGCGCTGCAACCGACAAACGCTTTTACTTTCACGACAAACAGCGGAGCCATCACCATCACCGGCTACAACACCACCAATGGCGGCTTGAACGTCGTCATCCCCGCCAGCATCAACGGCTATCCGGTGACGACGATTGGCGTTGGTGCGTTTCAAAACCTGACGACGATAACAAATGTAACCATACCCAACAGCGTCACCAACATTGGCATTGTTGCGTTCGCAAATTGTTCCGGCCTGACGAGCGTAACCATTCCTAGCAGCGTCACCAGCATCGGCCAACAGGCGTTCTATAATTGTTCCGGCCTGACGAGTGTGACCATTGCCAGCGGCGTCATCAGCATTGGCGATCTTGCGTTCGCCGGTTGTTCTGGCCTGACGAGCGTGACCATTCCCAACAGCGTCACCAGCATTGGCGTTCAGGTGTTCTTTAATTGCCCCAGCCTGACGAGCATTTCCGTGAATGTGGCCAACCCAAATTATGCGAGTGCCGGCGGCGTGCTGTTTGATAAAACCTTGGCCACGTTGATTCAATACCCCGGCGGTCTGACTGGCGGCTATACGATACCCAACAGCGTCACCAACATTGGCAATAATGCGTTCAATAATTGTTCCGGCCTGACGAACGTGACCATTCCCAACAGCGTCACCAGCATGGGCGGTGGCGCGTTCATTAATTGTTCCGGTCTGAAGAGCGTGACGATACCCAACAGCGTCACCAGCATGGGCAGTTATGTGTTCGCGTCTTGTTTAAGTCTGACGAATGCGTATTTTCAGGGTAACGCGCCGCTCGTGAACGGCGGGGCGGGCAGCGCGGACAGCACGGTCTTTCAGGCTGATACGGGCACGGCGTATTATCTGGCAGGCAAGACGGGTTGGAACAGCACCTTCGGCGGCTGGCCTACGGCAACTTATAGTTTGCCATCCTCTCCGCCCGCGTTGGGCATGAGCACTTACAGCGGGCAACCGGCAGTATTTTTCCCCACCGCCACCGGCACAAATTATGTGCTGCAAATGACCACCAATCTGAACACCGGCCCGTGGGTGACAGTCAGCAACGGTGTGTCCATCAGCGGCATCGTCGTCACCAACGCGCTGCCCGCCGCCTTTTTCCGTCTGCATTGACCCGGTGAATTTGTGTCTGTGACTTTGCGTAAAAATTTCCGTGCGACGGTTCAACCATCAAAGAAAGGAGCGGTGCATGAAATCATACGAGGTGCTGCGTGAAGTGTCGCAGAAGCTGGGGGCCAAACATCTGGCGGCGGAACTTAAAATTTCCCCCAAACTTTTCCAGAAGTGGACGCAGCCAGTTGGGCCGGCGCATGACGGGCGAATGAATCCAGTTGAGCGGGTAGTGCAAATCACGCGGTTGGCGGATGACCGGCGGCTAGTGGAATGGTTGTGTGCGGCGGCGGGCGGTTTCTTCGTGCCGAACGTTGCGGCGTCACTGGCGAAGGAAGAGCGTCTGCCGGCGATGATGGATCTGCCGCAGGCGGAGAATGCGCTGGTGCATGACATCGCGACTTTTGAACTGGCGTTGACGGAGGCGATACCGCAGCCGAAATCGCGGGCGCGCGTGGAAGCATTGCGCGGGTGCTTTGAGGCGTTGAAGTCGAACGGTGAACGCTTGGTGCGGTCGCTGGAGGCGGGCGTGATGCGACTGGCCGCGATGGGCGGGTATTGCTTCTGGGATGTAGTGACACCGGGCGGATTGATTTGAAAGCGGCCGCGCTCGGCGCGTCCGGCTTCATTCTTGCCGCGAGCACTGGCATTTCTTAAATTCACGCCGTGCTCGACATCAAATTGATCCGCGAAAAGACCGACTTCGTCCGCGCCCGTCTCGCTACGCGCGGGGCAGGGGATGAAACGAAGATTGATGAAATCATTCACCACGATGGGTTTTATAAATCTGCATTGGCTTCGGCTGAAATATTGCGTCAAAAACGAAAGCAGTTCTCCAAGGAAATTGGTGATTTGATGAAAAGTGGGAGTCAGCAGTTAGCAGAAAACAAGAAAGATGAAGTCGCACAAATCAATACTGACATAAAGGTTTTGGAAGAAACGGCAACGGCGGATTTACACAAACGCGATACGTTGATGCTGCAACTGCCCAACCTGCCGCATGAATCGGTCGTCGTTGGCAAGACGGCGGAAGACAATCCCGAAGTGCGCGTTCACGGCGCGAAGGCGAATTATGATTTCAAGCCCAAGTCGCACGTTGAGCTTTGCGATTCGCTTAAGCTGGTGGACTTCGCCCGCGCGGCGAAACTTTCCGGCAGCGGTTTTTTGCTCTACACGAATTGGGGTGCGCGGCTGGAGCGGGCGTTGATTTCTTTCCTGCTGGACCTGCACATCACGCAGCACGATTACACGGAGGTGTCGCCGCCGCTGATGGTCGGCGAGCAGTGCATGGTGGGCGTGGGACAGTTTCCGAAGTTCAAAGACCAATACTACGGCGTGGCCGAGGGCGGGCGCGCGGAGGAATTGGGAAAACTTTATCTGATTCCCACGGCGGAAACTCCGGTGGCAAACATTCATCGCGAAGAAATTCTCGCGGAGAAGCAGCTCCCGATTCGTTACTGCGCCTACACGCCGTGTTTTCGCGGCGAGGCGGGCGCGGCGGGCGTCGGCACGCGCGGCATGATTCGCGTGCATCAATTCGACAAGGTGGAGCTGATCAAAATCGTGAAACCGGAGACGGCTTACGACGAGTTGGAAAAAATGGTCGGCAACGCGGAAAAAGTTTTGCAACTGCTCGGATTACATTATCGCGTCATCATGCTTTGCACTGGCGACATGGGTTTCGGCAGCGCGAAGACTTACGACATCGAAGTGTGGGCGCCAGGGCAGGGGAGTTATCTGGAAGTTTCAAGCTGCTCGAACTGCGAGGATTTTCAATCGCGCCGGATGAACATGAGGTTCAAAACCGAGACGGGTGAAAATAAATTTCCGCACATCCTGAACGGCAGCGGCACGGCGCTGGCGCGGTTGTTCGTCGCGCTCATCGAGACGCATCAGCAGGCGGATGGCAGCGTGAAGATTCCAGAGGCGCTGCAGCCGTATTTGAAAACGGATCGGATAACCGCATGAAGTCTTTTCACGCAGCGCTTTTCACTCGTTACAAAAACGCAGTGAGGAGTGAAGATTGATTCCTAAAAAATGAAAATCCTCCTCGCCAGCAGCGAAGTCTTTCCCTTCTCCAAAACCGGCGGCCTCGCGGACATGGTCGGCGCGCTGGCGCGGGCGCTGGCGCAGGCCGGTCACGA
>JAYVQV010000235.1:0-2114 GCA_043776855.1 Limisphaerales bacterium
GCGGACGGCTCGTCCGCCAGTTCGTTAATAAATGGGCAACTCGCGGACAAGCCGTCCGCGCTCCGATTACCATCCGCCATCCGCCAGCTTCCATCCTCGCTGCTCACAGTTCTTCCCGACGGCTACATCATCGAGACCAGCCCCGCCGCTGAAAACTGGTGGCGCGAGGCTGCGCAATTTTTGACGCGCGGCAAACTGGTCGCCATTGACTACGGCTTCACCGCCGCCGAAATGATTTCTCCCAGCCGCGTGAATGGAACCTTGCGCGCCTACGCCCGGCACCGCATCAGCGATGACCTCCTCGCAAACCCCGGCGAACAGGACCTGACCGCGCACGTCAACTTCACCGCCATTCAAAACACCGGCGAGGCCGCCGGATTGAAGACGGAAACATTCTGCACCCAGCCGCAATTCCTCACGCGCATCCTAGGCGCAGCCGTGCAGGAAAATATTTTTACCGCGCTGGACGCCAAACAAGTCCGCCAGTTTCAAACCCTCACCCACCCCGACCACCTGGGCCGCGCCTTCCGCGTCCTCGTGCAAGCGCGCTGACATTTGCCTACCGACTGGGCGATGCTTGAAAAAAACATTTGCGCCACGCGATGCCCTTTGGCTTCATCCGTCCGTGCCGACCGCCGCCCCAAAAAATTCCCGCCAACGCATGACGGTTTTTTACGCGGGCCGGGTGCAAGGCGTCGGCTTCCGCTACACCGCCAAGACCGTCGCCGCCGGTTTTGAAATTGTCGGCACGGTTCGCAATCTGCCCGATGGCCGCGTCGAACTGGCCGCCGAAGGTTTGCGCGCCGAACTGGAGGAATTCCGCGCCGCCGTGCGCGATGCAGGTCTTGCTGGATTTATCCGCGACGAGCAGGTAATCTGGGCGGACGCAAAAAATGAATTTCGGGGATTTGAGATCGCTCGCTAGAAAATGAAATACGCCATCATCGCAGACATTCACGGGAACTTGGAAGCCTTTCAGGTCGTCCTCAACGACATTCGCGAGCAGCAGGTTGACCACATCATCTGCCTCGGTGATGTCGTGGGCTACAACGCCAACCCCAAGGAATGTCTCCAGATCGTCCGCGAGATGAACATCCCCGTCGTGAAGGGCAACCATGACGAATACTGCTCCACCAACGAACACCTCGAAGGCTTCAACCCCCACGCCGCCGACGCCGTCCACTGGACACGCAATCAGTTGAGCGACGAGGAAAAGCAGTGGCTGCGCGACTTGAAATACACGCGCATGGTCGCCAACTTCACGATGGTTCACGCCACGCTCGACGCGCCGGACCGCTGGCAATACGTCTTCGACAAGCTCGCCGCCGCCGCGAGCTTTCCGTATCAGGTTTCGCAGCTTTGTTTCTTCGGCCACACGCACGTCCCCGTCGCCTTCATGCGCGACACCGTCGTGCGCGGCGGGACTTACTCCAAGTTCAAAATTGATCCGTCGAAAAAATATTTCATCAACGTCGGCGCCGTCGGCCAGCCGCGCGACAACAATCCCAAATGCGCCTACGTCATCTACGACCTGACGCTCGGCACGATCGAACTCCGCCGCCTCGACTACGACATCGCCGCCGTGCAGGCCAAAATCCGCGCCGCCGGTTTGCCGGAACGGCTCGCGGAACGGCTGGCTTACGGAAGGTAGAATGAAGAATGCCGAATGAAGAATTTCCCTTCGCGCCGCCACCGGCATTTTTGTTTCTTCATTCTTCATTCTAAATTCTTCATTTGAAAATCCTCATCCTCAAACCCAGCTCGCTCGGCGATGTCATCCACGCCCTGCCCGTCCTGCGTTTGTTGAAGCAGCACTTCCGCGACGCGGAAATTTTCTGGTGGATTGATTCCGCGCTCGCCCCGCTCATCGAAGGCGACCCCGACCTCGCCGGCATCGTCCGCTTCGAGCGCAAGCGCTGGGCCAAACCGCAGCACTGGCCGGAAATGCTCCGCAGCATCCGCCAGATGCGCGCGCAAAAATTCGACCTCGTCATTGATCTGCAAAGCCTCCTCCGCAGCGCCGCGTTCGCGTGGCTCGCGCGCGGCAAAAAACTTGTCGGCCTCGATGACCCACGCGAAGGCGCAAACGGTTTCTACGACCTCGCCGTGCCGCG
>JAYVQV010000236.1:0-8130 GCA_043776855.1 Limisphaerales bacterium
ACGTGCGACACAAAGACCACGCCAACCGGATTCACAACGAAGTGGGCCGCAAAGTCCGCCGCACCATTCACGAACTCGGCGGCACGATGCCGGAAAACCCACCCGTCGCCGAGAGCATCAAGAAAGTCGAGAGCCGGGAGAAGAAGCGGCTCAAAGCATGAGCATGACTTTCCTACCGACACGCATAAGGCCATAGGCTAAATTTCCCAAGGTATGATTGATGTCATCGCGCTGATTTCCGAACTTTCTGATAAGCATGCGCTCAAGAACGCGCCAAAGCTTTACGTCGATGGATTTACTGGGGCCATCACCAGTGTGTATCCGCCCGATCAAATTAAGAAAATTCTCCAAGAACGATTCTTCATCCCTGACGATTCAAATTTTGATTTGGATGTCTATTTGCAGAGTGCAGTCGAGCTTTCAGTTCAAAATCACATTAAACGAAATGCCCAAGTTGAAAATTTTGAGATAAACAAGCGCGTAAATCCTCCAAAAGACATTGACGCCTACTATGAAATTAAGGCAACACAAGTTTCGTTGGAGGTCAAATGTCCTGTTGATCCAAAATCTTCTAAAGATTCATACAAGGTTACAATGCCGGGTCGCGTTCCTGATCACGAGGGAGTATTCAATAATTTGAAAGGACTATTTAATAATGCGGTGCAATCACTTGAACTGACGAAAAATCAAGACAACAAATTAAAAGATTACTTGGTTGGTGCGCACGAAAAGTTTTCACCAAACTCCAACGTAGATAACTTAAATATTTTGTTTGTTGCCTGTAATAATCCTAGCAGTATCCAAGATTGGTATTTTTATTTAGATGGCGGTGAAGGTCTTTTTACAAGTCAGCCATTTTATCCTTCTAAAGAATACAAGCTTGTGGACATAGTTATTTTGTCGAATTTGAAATATTGCCATACAGAAGCGAGAGAGGCGTTTGATTGGACGTTGCAAAATGTCTTCCTCTTGCCTTTTGTCAACCCTCACGGCAGATCAACCTTGGTAAGGCAGTCTGTTTTCTCTGGCCTCAGTATTTTTGAGCATCATTTTGACCAGTTTAGACAATTTATTCCTAAAGTGGAAACTGGGAATGTAATCAGAATATTTCACTACTTGTCATACGGAATTGATAACGAGAAACGCAGGCGTTATTTCCCAACAATGCCAAAAAAGTGGCTTTCTTCTGGCGAATTTCAGGCGGAATAATTCTCCATCCCCACGCACGAGCAGACCGGGTTGCGGTCGTCGAAGGATTTACGCCACCAGCACGCGGGCGGCGAGAACTTCGTCTTCGCGCAATAGTTCGAGCGAGGTTTCGGAAACGGCGGTGACGGCGATGGTGTCGCCCACCGCGTTGAAAACTTCGATGGAATAGCCTTCACTGCCGTCGGGCGCGAAGTGATGGTCAACAAGTTTGACGACGTCGCCGCGCTTGAGCTTGTGCTCCGGCACGTCGCGGGTCAGAACGGCGTCGGTGTAGAGTTCAAATTTCATGTCATCTTTGACTTGTCTGGCAGCAACGTAACAAACCGGACGTTGCCCCGCAAGTGCTCTCGAATCCAGATGGTTTTCACGCGCAGCGAAACGCCGTTCGGCCCGCGCAACACGGCGCAGATTTGAAAGAAATCTCCAAATTCCGTCGTGCCAGCAAATGTTGCGTCGAGCGGCAAGATTTGAAAGCGGATGTCTTCAATCAATGTTTCTGCGTCTTCGATGGAATAACCGGCTCGCGCGAGGAATTTGGATTTGTCGGCTTTCGCTTTTAGCACGAGCAAGTAGTGCGTCAGCTTCTCCAAAGGAATTTCGCTGTCAGCGGGCAATTTCATTTATTTTTGTTTCGCCCGCGAATGACTTGCTTCTTTCCATCCGGCAAAAAAACTTCGGCAACAACTGGCGAACGGTTTCCACGGAGCGCTTCACAAATTCGCTTATGCAATTCGGCAAATGTAATTCTGTCGTATTCTTTGCCGGCAAGCATCAAAAGCGGACTCACATATTCCTGGCCGGCCCGTTCCGTGCCTTTGATCGAATATTCCGTGACAAAGACGACGGCGCGATTGTATTGAGCCAGTCCATCCGAATCCGTTTCAAGTGCCGGTGGAAGAAACGCGGCAAACGGATCGCCGTCTTCGTAACCATTTCCGGGCGTCGGCGAACCGACGTGCGACGGCACGGCTTGCGCGGTGACTTCAATCCATTCGCAATCGGAATGGTAATCGCCTTCTTTCGGAAATTTCAATTTCCACAATGTCGCGTAAATGCTCATTGCCGAAATAATTTATCATTTCATGTTTTCAACGCCGATTGAATCCTTGTTTATTCGTGCCCATCCGTGGTTAAGAATAATTCTCCATCCCCACACACGAACACACCGGGTTGCGGTCGCCGAAGACGTTGTCCACGCGGGCGACGGGCGGCCAGAATTTGTAGTCGTGCAGGCTCTTCGCCGGAAACGCCGCAGCTTCGCGGCTGTAAGGACGATTCCACGCGTCGCTGGCGATCTGGTCGGCGGTGTGCGGCGCGTTTTTGAGAAGATTATTTTTCGCGTCGGCAGTGCCGTTTTCAATCGCGGTCATTTCGGCGTGGATGGAGATCATCGCGTCGCAGAAACGATCCATTTCAAATTTCGATTCGCTCTCGGTCGGTTCGACCATCAACGTGCCGGCGACGGGCCACGAGAGCGTGGGCGCGTGAAAGCCGTAATCCATCAGGCGCTTCGCCACGTCCTCGGCGGTGGTTTTGTGGAACGCGCGCAGATCCAAAATACATTCGTGCGCCACGAGGCCGTTGCTGCGGTAGAGCGTCGGGAAAAATTTCTCCAACCGCGCGGCGATGTAATTGGCGTTGAGAATGGCAATCTTCGTCGCGTCGGTCAGGCCGTCCGGCCCCATCATCGCGATATACATCCACGAGATCGTGCAGATGCTCGCGCTGCCCCACGGCGCGGCGCTCACGGGGCCGATATGTTGCTTGTCGGAGCGCGACTCTGTGAGTCGCAGCACATCGGATTGCTGCGGGTCACAGACCCGCGCTCCGAGCCGCGACGTGAACACCGGATGGCTCGGCAAAAACGGAACCAGATGTTTCGCCACGCCAATCGGCCCGACACCCGGACCACCGCCGCCGTGCGGGATGCAAAAAGTTTTGTGCAGATTCAAATGGCAAACATCCGCGCCGATAAAGCCGGGCGAAGTCAGACCGACTTGGGCGTTCATGTTCGCGCCGTCCATGTAGACCTGGCCGCCGTGCGCGTGGATGATGTCGCAAATCTCCATGATGGTTTCCTCGAACACGCCGTGCGTGCTGGGATAGGTAATCATCAGGCAGGAGAGATCTTTTTTGTGCGCGTCGGCCTTGGATTTCAAATCCGCGACATCAATGTTTCCATTGGTATCACACGCGATGGCGACGACCGTCATGCCCGCCATGATTGCGCTCGCCGGATTCGTGCCGTGCGCGGACGTGGGAATCAGACACACCTTCCGGTGCGGCTCATTGCGCGATGCGTGGTAAGCAGCAATCACCAGCAAGCCCGCGTATTCGCCCTGCGAGCCGGCGTTGGGCTGCAAAGAAATTCCCGCGAAGCCGGTGATTTCCTCCAGCCAGTCTTCGAGGTTCTGAAAAAGGATTTGATAACCGCGCGCCTGACCGAGCGGCGCGAACGGATGAATCTTGCCAAACTCCGGCCACGAGACGGGAAACATTTCCGCCGCCGCGTTGAGCTTCATCGTGCAGGAGCCGAGCGGAATCATCGAGGCCGTGAGCGAGAGGTCGCGCGATTCGAGCCGCTTGATGTAGCGCAGCATCTCGGTTTCGGAGTGGTAGCGGTTGAAGACGGAGTGTTGGAGGAAGGGTGAGTGACGAGTGACGAGTGACGAATGACAAGCGGCGGCAAGGTCGTCCACTGAAAAATTCGCGGGCTTGTCGCCGTTGAAAATCTGCCAGAGCAATGAAATGTCCTTTGCGCTCGTAGCTTCGTCGAGCGAGATGCCTACGGTCTTGTCGTCAATCAGGCGAAAGTTCACGCGATGCGCCTCGGCAATTTTCAAAATGTCCGCCACATTTTTGTTGCCGAGCGTGATGGTGAGCGTGTCAAAGTAGCGCGGGCGTCCCGCCTGCGAATCTTGGCCGGGCAGCCGAGACGGCTGCGCTACATTAAAACCGAGCTTCGCCAAGCCAGCCGCCAAAATTTCAGTCAACGCATGGACGCGTTCCGCAATCTTCTTCAAACCTTCCGGCCCATGATAACAGGCGTAGAGCGAGGCCATGTTGGCGAGGAGCGCTTGCGCGGTGCAGATGTTGCTCGTGGCTTTTTCGCGGCGAATGTGTTGCTCACGCGTGCCGAGCGCGAGACGCATGGCGGGTTTGCCGCGCGAATCTTTTGAAACGCCGACGATGCGGCCGGGCATCTGGCGCTTGAATTCATCGCGCGTCGCAAAAAACGCGGCGTGCGGTCCGCCGTAGCCGAGCGGCACACCGAAACGTTGCGCGCTGCCGACGGCGATGTCCGCGCCGAATTCACCCGGCGGTTTGATGAGCGTGAGGGCGAGCAGATCGGTTGCGACCGTGACCATCGCGCCAGCGGCGTGAGCTTTCGCGACGAACGGCGCGTAGTCGTGAATTGCGCCGAACGTGTCAGGATATTGCACGAGCGCGCCAAAAACTTTTTCGGAAAACTGAAAGCTTTCGTGACTGCCGATGACGATTTCAATCTTCAACGCTTCCGCCCGCGCGCGGACGACTTCGATGGTCTGCGGATGACACGCATCGCTCACGAAGAAAACATTCCGTCCGTCTTTCAAACGTGCCGACATCGTCATGGCTTCGGCAGCGGCGGTGGCTTCATCGAGCATCGAAGCGTTGGCGATGTCGAGCGCGGTCAAATCCGTAACCATCGTCTGAAAATTCAGGAGTGATTCGAGACGACCTTGCGAAATCTCCGCTTGGTAAGGCGTGTATTGCGTATACCAGCCGGGATTTTCGAGGACGTTGCGCTGAATCACCGGCGGCGTGATGGTGTCGTAGTAACCCTGGCCGATGAATGAGCGGAAAACTTTATTCTCACTCGCGATGCGGCGAATTTCCGCGAGCGCCTCAAACTCGCTGCGGGCAGCGGGCAGGTTCAGTTTTTTGCCGAGACGGATTTTTTTGGGAACGGCGGCGTCAATCAGCGCATCCAAGCTCTTATGGCCGAGATGGGCGAGCATAGCGTCCGTTTCGGCGGCGTTCGGGCCGATGTGGCGGCGGACAAATTGATCGGGATGCGCGAGCGAGGCAGTGGACAAATTTCTTGTTTCTGAAAACGACATGGACGGAAGATTAGCGCGTGGCACG
Organism: Limisphaerales bacterium; assembly: GCA_043776855.1. GTDB lineage: Bacteria > Verrucomicrobiota > Verrucomicrobiia > Limisphaerales > UBA11358 > UBA11358. Next base: position 5,338 of record JAYVQV010000236.1, read on the forward strand.
GACGCGGGCAAAATGATTTGTAAAATTTTACTGATTGAAATGAATCACTTAAGGAGCCGCTGGTTTAATCCGCGCGGAATTTTTTTGAACGAGTGGATGGGTTTTCTCGTCTGCGCGGCGTGACCCACCAGACCACGTTTGCCCACGCCGCCGAAGCGCTCGCCGACGCGCGCTGCGACCGCCAGGCGTTGCAACGGTTTGCCCGCATTGAGATGAACGCCGCGCGCAGGCCACGGCGTGAACCAAGACAGGGATCAAACCGGTTGCGGCGGTGAGAAAGCGTTCGCAACCGTTGCTGAAGGAGCATCAGCCGCCGTGGAAGTTAATTGGATGATTTTTCCTCTCCAAAATTCGCCGGGCCGGAATGATCCCGTCAAGCTGAACCGTAATTTTCCAAATGAATTATTGCGCAGGGGAACCATTTTTGTAAAAAATAAAGGAACGCAGGCTTATCCGCCGAACGATGACCAGCAACTTGAATAATAATTCTAATCCGACACCGGCCCAGCCCCGCACGGCTGCGCCGGGCAAGCAGGGGCTTTACGATCCGCAATTCGAGCACGATGCCTGCGGCCTCGGCTTCGTCGTCAACATCAAGGGCGCGAAATCTCATTCGCTCGTCAGCGACGCGCTCCAGATTCTCGTCAACCTTGACCATCGCGGCGCGTGCGGCTGCGAGGCGAATACTGGCGACGGCGCGGGCATCTTGATTCAAGTGCCGCATGATTTTCTCGCGGCGCAGGCGGTGAAGCTCGGTTTCAAACTTCCCGCGCCCGGCCAATACGGCGTCGGCCAGTTGTTCCTGCCAAAAAATCCGGCGGAGCGCGAAGCGGTGAAGGCGGAACTCGCGAAAATTATTTCGACCGAAGGCCAGACCGTGCTCGGCTGGCGCGAGGTGCCGGTGGATAATGCTTCGCTCGGCAAAACGGCCGTCGCCGCCGAGCCGTTCATGGCGCAGGTGTTTGTCGGCCGCCACGCGGCGATCAAGGACGACGAGGCGTTTGAAAGAAAACTTTTCGTCATCCGCAAGGTCGCGGAACGAAAAATCCGTTACGGCGGAAAAATTCCCGGCGGAAATATTTTTTACGTCTCCAGTCTCTCGGCGCGCACGCTCATCTACAAGGGCATGCTCATGTCCGAACAGGTGGAGAAATATTATCCCGACTTGCGCGACGCGACGGTGACCACGGCGATGGCGCTGGTGCATTCACGTTTTTCCACAAACACGTTCCCCAGTTGGGACCGCGCGCATCCGAACCGCTGCATCGCGCACAACGGCGAGATCAACACGCTGCGCGGCAACGTCAATTGGATCAAGGCGGCGCAGGCGAATTTCAAATCCGCAACGCTCGGCGGTGACATCAAGAAAGTTGTTCCCGTCATCAACCCCGATGGCAGCGACTCCGCGCAGTTTGATAATTGCGTCGAGCTGCTCGTCATGGCTGGCCGCGAATTGCCGCACGCGATGATGATGATGATTCCCGAGCCGTGGGAAAATCACGAGAGCATGGACGCCGAGCGCAAAGCGTTCTACGAGTTTCATTCCTGCCTCATCGAGCCGTGGGACGGCCCCGCCTCGATGGCGTTCACGGATGGCATCCGCATCGGTGCGTGTTTGGATCGAAACGGTTTGCGCCCCTCGCGCTATTACGTCACGAAGGACGATGTCGTCATCATGGCTTCCGAAGCGGGCGTGCTGCCGATTGCGCCGGAACGCATCGCCGTCAAAGGCCGTTTGCAGCCCGGAAAAATGTTTCTCGTGGACACCGAGCAGGGCCGCATCATCGCGGACGAGGAGCTGAAGAAAAAATATTCCAGCGCGCATCCCTACCAGCAGTGGCTGGAGGAACATCACGTCCTGCTGGAAGAATTGCCGGAGCCGGCGCAGCACACCGAACCGGCGCACCGGAAAGTTTTGCAGCAGCAGCAGGCGTTCGGCTACACGTTCGAGGACTTGCGTTTCATCGTCGGCCCGATGGCGAACGACGGCGTGCAACCGCTCGGCTCGATGGGCACGGACACGCCGCTCGCGGTGTTGTCCGAGAAGCCGCAGTTGCTCTACAATTATTTCAAGCAGCTCTTCGCGCAGGTCACGAACCCGCCGATTGATCCGATCCGCGAGGAGATTGTCACCGCCACGCACACGATGGTCGGCTCGCGCGGCGGCCTGCTGAATCCCACGGCGGAAAGCTGCCAGCTCATCCGCCTCGAACAGCCGATTCTCACGAACGAGGAACTGGACAAGCTGCGTTTCATTGACCGCGCCGGCTTCAAATCCGACACGCTGCCGATTTTGTTCAAAGCGGCTGACGGCGCGAAGGGGCTGGACGCCGCGCTGGAAAAACTTTTCACCGCCGCCGACGAAGCCATCCGCGACGGCGCGAACATTTTGATTTTGTCCGACCGTGGTGTTTCGCCCGAACTCGCACCGATTCCCGCGCTGCTGGCGATTGCGGGATTGCATCATCATCTCATCCGCACTGGCACACGCGGACGCACCGGCCTCGTGCTGGAGTCCGGCGAACCGCGCGAGGTGCATCATTTCGCATTGCTCATCGGCTACGGTTGCAGCGCCATCAATCCGTATCTTGCTTACGAGACGATTGACGATTTGATTCACGAAGGACTGCTGCCAAAGACCGACCACAAAACGGCGGTAAAAAAATTCATCAAGGCCGCGATCAAAGGCGTCGTGAAGACGATGGCCAAGATGGGCATCTCGACCATTCAAAGTTATCGCGGCGCGCAAATTTTCGAGGCCGTCGGCATCAACAGCGCGGTCGTGGAAAAATA
>JAYVQV010000237.1:0-2106 GCA_043776855.1 Limisphaerales bacterium
CGCGCCATCGCCGAACGACCACGAATAACTGCACGCCGGGCTGCCGATGAATTCCAGCTCCGCCAGTTGCACGGAGTTGGCGCTGGTCGCATCGGCCACGCTGTCAATCTGCAGGCGGTAAAGATTGCAGGCCGCCACGCTGGCGACGTTGTAAAAATGTTTTTCAAACCGGTTCGTGAAAACTTGATTCGTGCGCGTGTCGAGCGTCAGCCAGTTCGTGCCGCCATCGTTCGAGCCGAGCAGCCGCCAGTTTTTTGGGTCGCGCTCCGGCGCATCGTTAGCAGCGGTGACGGTGGATTGCGTGACGATGCACGTCAGGCCGTTGGCGTAACGGTATTGGATCCAGCTCGCGCGCGTGGCCGGATTGTTCGTGGCAAAGTCCAGCCACTTGGTGGCGCTGCTGTTGTCGAAGGCGCTCGCCGCCACTTCGCCGCTGCTGGCGTTGTTGCCCTGCGCGGTGATGATTCCGTTCTGATTATCCGTCGTGTCGAACGACTTCCCGGTATTCCCCGCCACGCCCTGCGCGGTGAAATGAAACGTCTGGCCGAGGAAGGTCGCTGCGTCCGCCATGGCCGTCGCCGTGGCATACAACGGCTGGCCGTTGGAAAAAACCAGGCTCACGTTGTCGAACGCGGACTGGTTGAGCAGCGCGGGGTTGCCTGCGGTGGCGGCGAGGCCGAAAAAGATGTTGCTGCCCATCACATTCGTCACCGTATTCACCACGATCCAGTTCGTGCCATCTGCCGAAGCGCAGCCGGTGAAAACATTGCCGGCGCGAACCAGTTTCATCCAATACGGCGCGGCGACATACGGCCCGCCAGTGTGGCTGGTCACATCGCCGGTGTTGGTGCGCGATTGAAAGGCCGTGCCGTTGCCCGGCGTGACGGCCATGAAAACATCGCGCGAACCGGCGTTGAGCGATTCGCGGAACATCACCCCGGCCTTCGCCCACGGATCGGTGGCTTGCTGGGCGCTGACGTGCGCGACAATTGAGCCGCTGCCGCTGATGGGCTGCCAGACGAAATGCCCGGCGTCGGCGATGTTCCAGATGTCGTCACCGGAAGAGAAAACCGTGAACTGCCCGGACGCGCAGCTCGCCGCCCCGGCCAGGGCGCTGCCCAAATCCGAATCCAACCACGGCGACGGCAGCGAGCCGCTGCCCGGCGAAAGCGATTTGATCCACGCCGCGACCACGCTCATCGCGTTGGTGTCCACGACATTTTTTCCGAGTGGCGGCATCTGGTTCACGCCCACGGTGCTGTCGCGTAAAAAAAGCACCGAACGGTTCGTGCTGCCGGGCACGATGATTTTTGCGCCGGTCACGCCCAGCAGGTTGAGCGCGTAGCCGTTGATCAAATTCTGGCTCGCGAGCGGCGTGTCGAACCGCAGATCGAACAGCGCATTCACGCCGCCGGGCCGGTGGCAGTGCGCGCAGTTCGCATCGAAGTAGGAACGCGAACGGAGTTCCAGCGACGCGTTCGTGTCGGTGACGGCGACGAGCTTGGAATAATTTGTGATGGCCGCTTCATTCAGCGTCGGCGTGAAAAACCCGGCGTGGTTCAACGCGCGCAGCTGGTTGTCCGTGACGCCGTTGGCATAAAGCATACTGCCGTTGAGCTGCCGCGTCTTGAAGCCGAGCACGCCGCCGGAAGCCTGGCTGTGGCAGCGCAGGCAGTCGAGCCGTCCGGGATAAAACCACGACTGCGTGCGCGTGCCGCTGGCCGTGGTGATGGCGATGTTTTCGTTGGTGGAGGAAACCACGAGGTCGGCCTCGGAATTATCCGCGCGCCATTTGTAAGTGCCGCCATAGACGTAGCCGTTCGTGTCGCAGACGAGCAGGCGCGTTTCCAGCCGACGACGTTGCGCGGGAAAATTTTCATTCGTGGCCAGTTCAAAATTTTTCAGGAACACCGTGCCGGCGGCGAAGGCAAATTCACCCGTCGGATAAAAATTAACCGCCGTGTTCGTCGGCAGCGCAATCCAGCGCGACTTGGCGGCGGCATCCGACCAGAGCGGCGAGTTGACCGTGTAAGGCACGAGCCACGGCGCCGGCGCGAGCGTGACGAGATTGGTGAACGCGCCGAGTTGCGAGAACAGCGCCGGTGG
>JAYVQV010000238.1:0-8098 GCA_043776855.1 Limisphaerales bacterium
CTCTTCATCATCAATGACTAGAATTTTGCTCATCTAAAAATAAAAAACGCCAAAGGCACAATGGTCAGTCCCTTGACGTTGTAGCTTTTTGTGGCGACCCATGCAATCCGCCAAACGGCTTATTTACTTCCGCTCATCGAGCGGAACGTAGCGGTTCTCGGTGCGGCCAATATAAATCTGGCGCGGGCGATAGATGCGGCTCTTCGGCTCGTCCATGATTTCTTTGTAGTTCGCAATCCAGCCCGGCATCCGGCCGATGGCGAAAATCACGGTGAACATTTCTACCGGGATGCCAATCGCGCGCATGATGATGCCGCTGTAGAAATCCACGTTCGGATAAAGCTTCCGTTCCACGAAGTAAGAATCTTTCAGCGCCGCTTCTTCCAATTTCTTCGCGATGTCGAGCAACGGGTCGCTGATGTGCAGCTTCGAGAGAACATCGTCGCAAGCTTTCTTGATGATCTTCGCGCGTGGGTCGTGATTTTTGTAGACGCGATGGCCGAAGCCCATGAGTTTCTTGCCGCTGTTTTTGTCTTTAGCCGCCGCGATGAATTTCGAGCCGTCGTCACCTTCCTTGTGAATCTGCTCGAGCATCTCCAGCACCGATTGGTTCGCGCCGCCGTGCAGCGGCCCCCAGAGCGCGCACACGCCCGCCGCGCAGCTTGCGAATAAATTCGCCTGCGACGACGCCACCATGCGCACGGTCGAGGTGGAACAATTCTGTTCGTGATCGGCGTGCAGGAGGAAAATCAAATCCAGCGCCTTCACCACTTCCGGTTTGATTTCAAAATCTTCATACGGCATCGAGAACAGCATGTGCAGGAAGTTCTCGGTGTATTTGTAATTCTGCTTCGGATAAATCAGCGGCAGGCCGTGCGATTTGCGATACGAATACGCCGCAATCGTCCGCACCTGCGAAATCAATTTCGCCACATACACGTCGAACTGTTTCATCTTGCCCCACTGCCAGTTCATCAAGCCCTCGTCGAAGCAGCTCGCGGCATTGATCATCGAGGAGAGAATTGCCATCGGATGTGCGCCCGTAGGAAAACCCTCGAAGTGATACTTCATGTCCTCGTGCAGGAACTGATGCCCGGCGAGCAGGTCGGAGAAATTTTTCAACTCCGCTTCATTCGGCAGGTTGCCGTAGATGATGAGGTAGGCCGTCTCAATAAAATTGGATTCCTTGGCGAGTTCCTCAATCGGAATGCCGCGATAGCGCAGGATGCCCTGGTCGCCGTCAATGAACGTCACCTTGCTCACGCACGAGCCGGTGTTGCCGTAGCCGTCGTCAATCGTGATGTAGTTGGTGGTGGCGCGCAGCGTGGACACGTCCACCGCTTTTTCGCCTTCGCTGCCGGTGAGGGTGGGCAGGGTGAAAACTTTTCCGTCGAGTTCTAGTTTGGCTTCTTTGCTCATGTCACTTCATTTCTAAATAATATTAAGTTTCAATAAATTTGCCGGTGAAATGAAAACTTGGCAAGCCGCGAAAGAACTTTTCATTGCATCCGCCGGCCTGATGGATGAAATCGCGTTTGCTTCTGCGCGGGGCGGCGGCTGAATTGGCGGAGCGCCGAGCATTGCTCGGCTCGAACGTGGTTGCGGTTTCGCAACGTGCCGAGCAATGCTCGGCGCTCCGGCGGCACATTGTCCCCCACCTGCGACGGTGGACGGTTGCGCGGAAATAATTTTTCTGCTTCAATGCCCCGGTGCGTTGAATGTTTTTCCCCGCGCGCGCGCCAAGGAACAACTGCTCCGCCTCGGTCTCATCCGAGAAGACGAACGCGCCGGCGTAAGCAAAGTCCTCCACGCCGCCGCCCTCACTTACGTCGCCGCGCTCGTCGGCTCGGTGCTGCAACTGTTTTACTACTTCTCCGCCGCCAACGACGACCGCAGTTGAGACGATTATTTTGGCCGACAAAAAATCCCGGAAGCCTCGCCGCCTCCGGGATTTTTAGTTGGCAAAGGGTTCAGGAAAGTTTCCAGCCGGCGCGGTTCTCGCGTTTGATGTAGGGCGCGGCCTCGGGGCAGTTCGGGGCGCACATATTCGGCCCGTCCCACTCCAGTTTTTTGCCGACGCGCAGCGAGACGCAGCCGAGCAGCATGATTTCCGTGAGCTTCGCCGTGATGTCGAAGCGCGAGTAGCACAATTCCGGCTTGCCCTGCTTGATCGCCTCCAGCCATTCGAGGTGATGGCGCTTGTCGTTGTCGCCCTCGAATTTATTGCGCGCCAGCGTCTGCGGAATTTTTTCCAGGCCCAGCGCCGGGTGCTTCTTGTAGTGGACGAATTTTTTGTCGTCGTTCAGCTTGATGAAAAACTGTTCGCCGTAATCGTCCGGTGAAAAAATCTTGCCACCGTCGCCGATGAGCAGGCACGCGCTGTTCGGCACTTCGCCGAGCAAGGCTTCGATGTCCGCGAGCAGTTCCTTCGGCGGCTTGTTGCTGAAATCGTGGCCGTTCGGTGCGCTCGCGTCCGGCTGGCCGCCGTCATACCAGGTGAACGTGCAGGGCGTCTGCACCAGCGTGTCGTGACGATGAAAAAATGTTTTGTGCGCCGCCGCAATTTTCGTCGTGCGCTGCGGAAATTCAAAACGAATCTTCGCGCCGAGCGGATACGTCTCGTGATTCATCGCGCCGAGCGCCACGCCTTCAATCTCCGTCGGGTAGCCGAGGTTCAGCGCCCGGAAGGGCATGTTGACCGTGTGGCACGCCATGTCGCCGAGCGCGCCGGTGCCGAAATCCTGCCAGCCGCGCCAGTTCCACGGAGCATACGCACCCTTTTTGTAAGGCCGGAACGGCGCCGCGCCGAGCCAGATGTCCCAGTCCATTTTTTCCGGCACCGGGTCGGAACCTTCGGGTCGCTCCAAACCTTGCGGCCACACCGGACGGTTGGTCCAGATGTGAACTTCGCGCACATGGCCGATGATGCCCGCCTGAATCACTTCCACCGCGCGGCGCAAACCGTCCGCCGCGCTGCCCTGATTTCCCATCTGCGTGATGACGCCAGTCTGGTGGGCGAGATCGCGGATGTAGCGCGCCTCATAAATCGTCTGCACGAGCGGCTTCTGGCAATAGACGTGTTTGCCCTCGCGCATCGCCAGCGTGGCGATGAGGGCGTGCATGTGATCCGGCGTGGAAACGGTGACGGCATCAATGCCTTTGCCCATCTCCGCGAACATCTGGCGGTAGTCCTGATAGAATTTCGCGGAAGAATATTTTTCACACTGCTTGGCGGCGCGCGCGGCATCCACGTCGCAGAGCGCCACGATGTTTTCGCTCGCGCAATCATCCGTGTCGCTCTTGCCTTTGCCCTCCGCGCCGACGCACGCGATGTTGAGCTTGCTGTTCAGGTTCGCCGCGCGCAGCAGCGTCGGCACACCGAACGCGACCGCGCCGGTGGCGAGCGTGGTGGTCTTGATGAAATGGCGGCGGGACAAGTCGCCGGTGGAAGCGGGGCGTTTGGATTTCATGGAGAAAATTTTAAGCGCGGGTTGCGCCGGGTAAAACAAAAAACGAAATAAATTATCATTACACCGAACACCGAAGTTGAGACCTTGTCTGAAAATCGGACTGCGGCTGTGTCGGAGACCAGCCGCAGCGGATGGACTGGCACTACCACCGCTAAAAAATCGGGGCCGCTGCGGCTGGCCGAGGACGGCACAGCCGCAGTCCGGGGATTTTCAGACCGGCTCTGAGTAGCGGCAGGCAGGATGCCCGCCGCTACCACGCCACTCGCCCGCCGCACCTTGGTTTCATCTTCGGTGTTCGGGATTACAGTTTCATCCGGCTGGCGGCAGCGGACGGGCGCCAAAATTTTTGAGCGCGCCATTCTCCTCCCAAACAACCAGCCAGTCCTGATTCCCCGCGAGCGCGGCGGCGATTTCCATTTCATCCAGAACCATTGCTGCTGTCGAGAGCGCGTCGGATTCGGCAGCGGTATCGCACAATGCCCACGCGCGGTTCTGGCGTTGCGACGGTTTGCCCGTGCGCGGGTCGAGGATGTGCTGTCCTTGCACCGCGAGGCCGGAACCGCTCAACGAACAATTCTTCAAAGCCAGCCTTTGCGGCGAATCATCGTTGCCCAAACCGCATGACCAACCGGCGCTTTCAGCAGGCGCGTCACCCGCAAGAATACTGCTCCCGCCCGCCACGAGCAGAAATTTTTCGCAACTCCACTCGCGCAACAATTCCGCCATGCGATCCAGCGCAAAGCCTTTGCCAATCGCGCCCAGATCAAACTCCAGCCTGCCGCCGTCGCAACGGATGAAAAAATTTTCCAGCGACCACGCGGGTTTTACCGCCTGCGTTTTCAGCGCGTCGGCGGCGATGGAAAAAGCGCCGCGCGTCGCCTCTTCCATTTTTTTTGCGAGCGTCAGACATGCAAACACCGGCTCCGTCAGCCGCAGGGTTTCACCCACGCCAAGCTGGGCGATTTGGGAAATCTCGCTGTTCGCGCGGAAGCGGCTCAACTTGGATTCTAATTCATCCGTCAGCGCGAACGCCGCCTGCGCCGCCTGTGCCGCGTAATTTTTTTCCTCACCCGCGAGCCGCACCTGGAACTGCGTGGCCATTGCGGTGTGGTGGAAGACGTGGACTTCGCTCATGGTTTCCTAGTGGCACAGGCTTCTAGCCTGTGTGTTTCAAAATCAATCCAGCCATGAGCCTCACGCGAAGAACGCAAAGGCGGAAAAGATTTTTTAAGGCAATTCGCCAACTCACCTTTGCGCCCTTCGCGGCCTTGGCGTGAGGAATAAAAACCGAAACACACAGGCTAGAAGCCTGTGCCACTACTGCCGCGTCGCGCTTGGAGCAATTCATGGCGAGATTGGCTGCATTTCCGGTGTCCACAGGATGATTAAAACATTTGGCCGCACGCCGAAAAATTCCGGGCGGAATTTTTCCAGCCGGTTCGTCAAGTTGTCCGGCACGTCCATCATCGTGATAAAAAAATCCGCGTTGCCAGTTTCCTGCCCCGGTTGCCAGCAGCCCGTGTTGGGAAATTTTCGCAGATACCACGGCAGCGGCCACGCGTCCGCCGCCACGACCGCGATGCGCGGGGCGGCAAATTTTTTTGCCGCCGCCAGTTCGGAAATTTTTGCGGGCAGCCCCAGCACGTCCCCGGTGGTGTGCGCGTAGGCGAAGGGATTTTTTTCATCCGCCGGTTTGTCGAACACGAAAACTTTCGTCTGCTGCAACGTTGAAACCAGCAGCGCGGCGGCGGCGACCGCGAAAATCCAGCGCCCCGTGGCGTTGGTGATTTGCCGCCAGATGCCTTCCACGCCGAGGCCGCACAGCAGCGCGACGGGCAGCCAAAGATTGAGCGCCAGCCACGGCTGTTTGTAGGGAATCGCGGAATAAATCCCGAACGTGAGCAGCGCATAAACTAGCAACGGCAGCGAGGCTTTGCGCGGGCCGTTGATGGCGTCGCCGATGGCCGTGAAAACTCCCGCCGTCGCGACGAGGAAGAAAATGAAGAGCGGATCCAGAATCTGAAAATAATAACCGAACGGTTTCGCGTGGCCTTCGCCGCCCGCGCGCGCGGCGAAACGCGGAATGGCGTGCAGCAAATCGGTGAGCGCCGACCAGTTCTGGCCGAAGGAGGTGAATAATAAAATGGCGGCGGCGATAAAGGCGGCGACGGCGGTGAAAATAATTTTTGCAGTTGGAGCGCCGAGCACCAGCTCGGCGTGTTCGTTTTTGTATTTTTCCGAACTTGCCGAGCTGGTGCTCGGCGCTCCGCTCTGGCGGCGGTTCGCCCACCAACCCGCGAACGCGGCGAAAGCGAGCGCGAAGAAATGGATGATCGCCGTTTCCTTGCACGCCAGCATCAGCGCGGCGCACAGGCCGGCGAGGGCGGCGCAGCGCGTGGAATTATTTTTTACGGCGGACCAGCCGGAGAGGATCAATCCGAACGTGGCGGCGACGAACAGGGTTTCATGAATAAAATAGCGGCTGAAATAAACCGGCAGCGGCGCGAAGGCGAACAGCAGCGCCGCGACGAGGCACGGGATGAAGCCAAACATCTCCACCGCCGCGCCAAACAACAGAATCATCGCGCTGCCGATGATGACCGGGGTGAGGCGCAATTCCGTTTCCGTCAGTTCGGAAAAGTTTTTTGCGCCACCGAGTTGCGCCATGGGTTTGGCGACGAGATACAAGACCGGGCCGTGTTTATCCTGCGGATCGTATTTGTAAGTCTCACCGGCGAGCAGGTTGCCGGTGATGAAGGCGTTGACGGCCTCGTCGGTGTGCATCGGGCGCACGTCCAACTGCGGCAGGCGGATGGCGAGCGCAAGCAGCGCGATGGCAATGAAGATTGCCCAATTAAATTTTGTAGCAGCCGACGTGAGGAGGCTCATTCTTAAATCTCCACGGAGGAGGTTAGAGCCTCCTCACGTCGGCTGCTACGGAAAACTTACGCCGCCGGTTTGCCGAACACTTCGACCTCGATGTAGTGGTTCAGGAGATTGGTCGTGTTGCCTTTGCTGGAGAGGCGGACGTAGCGGCCTTTCGCGCCTTTCGCGTCAATCAACTTGCCGAGATAGCTTTCGATGTAGGGATGATCTTTGCCAGCGGCGGAGTTGTCATAGACGGTCGTCACGTCTTTCTCGAACTTCGGGTCGTCGGAGATTTGCACGACGACATCGCGATAGACGCGTTCCTGTGAATGGAAATGCCAGACGAGAATCGCGGAAATGTTCGCGGCTTTTTCCAAATCAATCTGCACCCACTGTTTGTTGGCGTCGAGTTCCACCCAGGAACCTTCATCGCCTTCCTTGTCGCCGTCGGTGATGAGGTCCAGCGTGCCGACAATCGGATCGCCGGAACTCGTCGTGACTTTCTTGCCCTTGGCGAGATTCACCGTGCCGGCGGGAACTTGGAAGTCCGGACGCTTCTTCAGCTTCGGTTCGAGGTTCGGGACGTTGATGGGAACCGGCGTGCCGACCATGAGCGGTTTGGGCAGTTCGCTCTGGAGCGGAATCATGTCCTCGGCAAAAGCGTTGGCGGTAAAGAGAACGGCGGTGAGCAGGATGAGGTTTTTCATTGTTGGTTTGAGAAAAGTGGTGGGCGTGGCGTTCAAAAATAATTTCTGGTTTAGAGAGCAGGTTAAAATTTTCCGCTAGGTTTTGGACTGCGGCAGCCCTCTGCCGCTTTTGCATCACCGGCATTGCGGACGAAAAGCGGTCCCGATGTATCGGGACCGCAGTCCAAGACGCTGGCGCGCATGGCGGAAACGCCAGCCGAACTGGTTGACTGAATTGTTTTCACGCCTCGGTTTCTTCCTTGGTGATGACGAGTTTTTTCTCGGCGACGATGGCTTCGTTCGCCTTGTGGATGACGTATTCGCTGGCGAAGGCTTCGTCGGCGGGGCAGTTCAATTTCCCATTGCCGCGCACGGCGTTGAAAAAATTCTCCAGATGCGGCTGGTGAATTTTTTTAGCGAAAGAAACCGGGATGTCGTATTGGATGAGCGGCGCGGTTTCGCGCACGTCCACCTTGGACGCATCGCTGGTAGCGGCGGCGACGGCGCTGGCTTGGAGGTAGCCTTTGCCCACGAGTTCGTCCCAGGATTTCGTGGAGCGGTCTTCGCGCCAGAGCTTCGTGGTGCTGGGGTTCTCGGCCATCTTGATCGTGCCTTCGTCGCCGGTGAACATCTCAAAAAATCCGCCGCCCGCGCTGGTCGTCGTCTGCACCTGATAGAACGCGCGCGCCACGCCCGACGGCGTGTCGAATTCGTAGATCGCCATCGCGTTGTCATACCAGTCATGGTTTTTGTAATAGTCATTGCCGCCGCTGGCGATGACGGACTTCGCGGGGCCGCCGAACCACCAGTTGAAAATGTCAATCTGATGCGCGCCAAGGTCGGAGAGCGGACCACCGCCGAGGCCTTTGAACCAGCGCCAGTTTCGGAACTGGTGCATATCCTTGAAACCGTATTTGGCGAGCTGGTCGGGCTTGAGTTCGGAATTTTTTGGAGCGCCCAGATCGTTCGTCACCGTGCGGTTCCATTGCGCGTGCGCGGCGGTGATGCGTCCGCAAATCTGCGCGTCGCGAACGAGTTTGTTCAGCGCAAAAAGATAGCGCGGATTGCTGCGGC
>JAYVQV010000239.1:0-2105 GCA_043776855.1 Limisphaerales bacterium
TCGGAAATTTCGTTGAGCGCCGCCGTCCAAGTGGATTTTTGTCCGCGCACGAGAACGTCTTTCAAACGATCCGCGCGACCGATCCATTTGTAATTCAAACGACCGGCATCGCACATCCACGAGGCGTTGACGGCGTCGTTGTCGCGCGGCGTGTAGCGGTAGATTTTTTCTTCGCGCGAACCGATGAGCACGTTGCAACCCGTCGCGCAGCTGGTGCAGACGCTCTTGGTTTCCTTGAGGAACCACGCGCGCATTTGGAAACGAAAATCTTTCGTCGTGAGCGCGCCGACCGGGCAGATGTCCACGGTGTTCAGCGTGTAATTGTTGTCGAACGGCATTCCGGGGAACGTCGCGATGGTGTTGTAGCTGCCGCGATTGATGATGCCAAGCGCGTCATCGCCCGCGATGTCGCGCGTGAAACGGATGCAACGCGTGCAAAGAATGCAACGTTCCGCGTCGAGCATGATGCGCGGCCCGAGGTCAACGGCTTTCGGCTTGTGAACTTTCGCTTCGACGAAGCGGCTTTCGGCCTGACCGTAATCCACCGAGTATTCTTGCAACTTACATTCGCCGGCCTGGTCGCAAATCGGGCAGTCGAGCGGATGGTTGATGAGCAGCGATTCGAGCACGCCTTCGCGCATCTGCTTCACGGCGGGCGTCTTCGTGTAAATTTCCATGCCCGGCGAAATCGGCGTCGCGCAGGAAATCGCCGGACGCGGCGACTTGGCGATTTTGAAACTGCCGTCGGGATTGATCACCGGCTTGCGGTCGGGGCCGAGCGCGGGCGTGCCAAATTCAACGAGGCACATGCGGCAGTTGCCAACGACCGGCAATTTCGGATGCCAGCAATAATGCGGCACGTCGGTCTTCGCCAGCTCGCACGCTTGGATCATCGTCGTGGGCGTGAGCTTGCCGGACCAGTCGGCGATGAGGCGCGGCACTTCGATTTCGCGACCGTCAACCTTCACCTTGATTTTTTCAATCGCGGTTGGCGCGGGCTTCGTTTCAGTTGTGGCGGCGGTGGACATTTTAACTTATCCGATGTTTCCAATAACCGGGACGGCGATGCAGGTGCATGACGGCAACGACAACGACGCGATCCGTTTCGACGGCGAACAAAAGCCGGTAAGGAAAGCGCTCCAGCGCAATGCTCCGAATCGGCCGACCATAAAATCCATAGCGCTGCGGCGCGCGCCCGATTGCGTCGGTCGCGTCATCCACTTCGTCCAAAAAATCTGCACCCAGTCCATTTTGTTGTTCGTCGTAATACTCGGCCGCCGCAAGCATTTCCTGCTCGGCTTCGTGTTCTAAAATTACGCGCATTTGCGAAACTTTTTCCGCGCGTCGCGAATCGCGGTTTTTGCGTCACGAAAAGTTGTCCTGCCCGCTTTAACATTGTCGTAGCGGCGCTGAGCCGTTTCTTTCCATTCAGCTTCAATCGTCGCTGATGCGGGCTGTTCGTCCAAGCTCACCAACAAACGGTGGGCAATCTCCGCGCGCGACTTGCGGGGGAGGCTCAACACATCAATGCAAATTTTCTGGGCGGTAATGCTCACAAAATTATTTTATTCAATGGTGCGCGGCTTCCAATTGTTTTGTTTCCGGCGACGAAACTTCTTTCGCGCGGCGATCTTCGTCAGCTTTGCCTTTCGCGACAAATTCATCTTTGAATTTCGCGACGAAGCTTTGCACCGGCCAGGAACAGGCTTCGCCGAACGCGCAGATCGTGCGGCCACCGGGAATGTTATCGGCGGTTTTCACCAGATAATCGGCGTCGCTCGCGCGACCGCCGCCGTGCGTGAGGCGATGCAGCGTCTTGTTCATCCACAGCGCGCCTTCGCGGCAGGGCGTGCATTGGCCGCAGCTTTCATGCGCGTAAAATTCAGAAAGATTGGCGAGCGCGCCAACGATGTCCACGCTGTCGTCCATAACGATGATCGCGCTGGAACCGCTCATCGTGCCGGCTTGCGCGAGCGAATCAAAATCGTAAGGCAAGTCGAGCATATCGGTCTCGACCAAAATTTCTTTACCCTCGGCGTCTTTTTTCTTGAGCTTAAATTTTTCGCCAGCCTTCAAAACTTTCGAGGACGAACCGCCGGGAATAA
>JAYVQV010000240.1:0-8091 GCA_043776855.1 Limisphaerales bacterium
TGGCGGCATTAGTTTCGCGCGGCATAAAAATGTAGCGGCAGGCATCCTTGCCTGCCGTAGAGCCGTGGCTTCCAGCCCGGCGGAAAAAACGTCGCGCCCATTCAGACGTGCTGGAAAAATTTCAAGTCGCCGAATTGTCGGGGCGTTTTTTCCGGGCGGCTGGAAGCCGCCCTCTACGTCAGGCAAGGATGCCTGACGCCACCGCGCAGAGAAATAAAAAAGCCCGGACGCGAACGTCCGGGCTTGGAAGAGTCTGATTTTACTTTGCCGGTGCGGCGGGAACGGCGGGGGCAGCCGGAGTCGCCGGAACTGGCGGCGCGACCGGAGTTATCCCCACCGCCGAATCCTTCATTGATTTGGACAATGCTTTAGTAATTTCGGTTTTGGAATTTGCATCCGCGATGGCGGCGCGTTTTTCCACGACTTCCTTGGAAGGCTGGCTGCCGTATTTGCCATCCGTCCAACCGTTGAGCCGCGCCTCGCTGTCATTAAGGAATGACCAGACGAACCAGAGCACAAATGCCACCACCAGGAATTTAGGCCAGACGGCGGGCTTCTCGGCATATTCATCTGCCGCACCAAACGTAGCTCCCGGCGGCAACGCGGCCACGCCCGTGAGCGCGCCGCCGAACGGCACATTCATCTTGGCCTTGGCGTTCACGGCCCAACCGTTGGCGTCAAGGATCGGACCGAGGTTGCGCTTGCGCAATTTCAGCCAAGCAATCGCCATGGACGGCGCGGAAATCACCAGCATCACCACGACGATGACCAGCGGAATCTGCCATTGCTCGAATTTGCCAAGCAGAACCAGCGCGCTCGCAGCTGCCGCCGCCAAGCTGCCCAAGGCCACACTGATCAAGGCGATCACGCTGGGGTCAAAGCCAGATTTGGCCGGAGCCGCCGGAGCGCCCGGAGTGACCGGCACGCTGGCAACCGCAGTCAATTGAGCGTTGGACTTGGCATCGGCATCGGCGGCGGACTTGGCCGCGCGCTCTTCGATCATGCGCACCAATTTTTTATACGGCGACCAGAACGCCTGACGGATGCTGATGGGATTATCCACAATCTTCGTGATGGTGGCGTCCCAATCGCGGCCAGCGCGGTCGTAGAAAATTCCGTTGCGACCGACCATGAGGTTGTCAGAATCGCCACCGGTGAACGCGGCAACAATGGAAAGTTTTTCACCCGTGCCTTTGCGCACGCAATCGCAATACGCGAGATACGTTCCGGCCATGCCCGCCATGGAGGCGTGCTTGCCCGCATCGCTCACCGTGAGGCACAGGTCGCAACTGCGTTGGTCGAGATACAAAGTTCCCGCCTGAAAAATCGCCTTGTCCTTGCGTCCATAAAAATCACCGAAGTTGACGAAGTTGCGGCAGAGTTTGACGAGGTCGCGATGGTAATGAATCAGCCGGTGTAGGCCGATAACGGCGGTGGCATTGCCCGCTTCGGCGGAATCTTTGGCAATGAGCGCGGTCAAAGTTTCCTTGGCCTTGGTGCCGAGAATTTCCCGCGCGCGAACCAAACCGATTTTTTCCACCGAGCCGCCGGTCTTGCCGGCATTCCATGCATCGAACGCGGCGAGTTTGCCGACGAGCGCGGACCAATCCGCCTCGGTCAGCACCGTGCGCGCACCGAGCAACGGCACGATGGCGGCGTTTTGCAGCGCGGCAATCGCACCGGCCCACGCGGGATTGATGCCTTGCGTGAGCGGCAGCGGCGTCGTCGCGCCGACTTGCGCGAGCGGCAGACCGGCGAGGTCAGCGTGATTGTTGGTCAAATCTTTCGCGCCGAGCGCGGCGTATTCTTTTTCGTCGCGGTTCAACGCGTTGACGGAGCGCGGGTCAAACGCCGCGATGCGTCCGCGCGCAAAATAATCATCCACCTTGGACTTCACCGCCTTGACGGCAGCGGAGGCGGCCTCGGTGTTCACGCCGAGCGGCATGATGGCGGAATCGGCTTCCGCTTTTTTCGACCATTCGGAATAGGCGACGGCATCGGCGAAAAACTGATCCACCTTGGCCTGATTGACACCGGGCTTGCCGCTGGTGTCGGTCGCGGCACCGAGACAGTTGATGATGTCGGCGATGACGGCCTTCGTCGCGTCGTCGCTCGCGGAATCAGCGGGGATGATGCCGTCACCGTTGAACGGTTTCGCGGCGAACGTCGCGGCGGCGGTGGCGGCTTCGGCGAAAGTGACTTCGTCGTTGTCGCCCTTGCCGAGAACTTGCCGCGCGAAGCTGGCAATTAATTTTCCTTCCGGCGTCGCCTCGCTGATGGCGGATGGCTTGAGCGTCGGACTGCCCTTGAGCAAGTCGTCGGGATTTTTCATCAGACCCGCCACCCACTTGGCAGCCGCGATGAGTTCGGGCGCGCGAACGCGTCCGTCCTTGTCCGTGTCAATCAGCGCGAGCGTGGTCTGGTCGAACTCCACGCCCGTGGTCGGGCACGCCAGCGCGACCCAAAGTTTCTGATCGAGCTGGTCAAGGTTCAAGAGGTCGGCGCCGGAGCTGATGACGACTTGATTGAATCCGCCCGCGCGGAAAAATTTCCAAGTGTGCAAAGTGGTTGAGTTCATGATTACGTTGGTTGAGTTTGAAAAGGGGGCTGACGCTTTTAATGACGCCAGCCCCGTAAAGTTTGAATGGAATAGTTTACTTGCCGAGGAGACCTTTGGCGGCGTCCACTGCGCCAGCGGTGCCGGCGGAGATGAGCTTTTGCACTTGTTCCTTCAAGCCGTCCACGACTTTGGTCTGCGCGTCGGAAAGTTTGAGGCTGGAGAGTTTCTTCAATTCATCCAACGCGCCGGAATAATTTTTATCGGCGATGAATTTTTTTGCGGAGGCGATGGTTTCATCGAACTTGGCGGAGACGGTTTCGGTGGCCTTGGCGGCGGAGTCTTTGACTTCGACAACGGCGGCTTTGGCTTTGTCCTTGGCGTCGGCGACGACTTCCTTGGCCTTGTCAGTGACCTGGCCGGCGGTGTCCTTCATGCTGGAGACGGCGGAGCTGACGGCGTTGGAGGCGGACTCAACGACGGGCTTGGACGTTTCATTTTTGCCGCAGCCAGTGAACGTGGCGGCGCAGGCGGTGGCGATGAGGGTGGTGAGGATGAGGTTGGTTTTCATGGTTGGTGTGATTTGTTTTTCCCTGTTTGCGCCCGTGCGAACGGACGTTTTAAGTGGGCAAACTCTAATAAAATTAAGCGACGCCAGCAAGGGGTAGTGTCCTAATTTGAATTGTGAGGCATTCCAAACACAAGCCATCCAAACAACATGATGGCAAACGCTAGAACGCATCCGAAATATATTTTCCAATTATCGCGATCCGATTCCGCTTGGTGAAGCTGTTTTTCAAGGTGCTTGATATATTGCTGGTCTGTCATCATGGGCGTTCCTTTTATTATTTTTCAATTTCGTATTTTAACGGTGGCCCATTTGAAACCAGTTTGTATTTTGCCTTCTCGTGTCGAATGAGTTCACCAGATGATGTTCTCATCTCAAATAGTTGGCTGAGGGTTGGATAAGCCTTCTCAAGCCATGTGGTTTTGCCGTCATAGTCTCCACCTTTGAATTGCGCTTCAAGCTTATCGGACTTGCTCATAATTTTCCTTTTTTATGGTCTTTGACGATTTGAACTCTAACTGCAGTCTCCGCAGATTCAACTGGCGGGATTTCCAACACCGCAACAAAGCGCGTGCGCTCGTCATGCTTCACGCCAAGACATAAACCACATCTATGCCAGCAGCCTTCAAACCAAAATCACAGCCGCCGCACCCGGAGAAAAGAGAAATTGCTTTCACAAATTTGAAAAGAATTTCAAAAAAATTGTTTTGGTCAACTGCAATCTCCCGAAGCCATTGCCCAAACCCAAAAACGAACACACATTTCAAACTAGCTCCGACTCCTCAATTTCCTTCGGCGGCTGGCTGCAGGGTTTACCATCGGCGGTTTCGGGATACTCGAAAACTTTGCCCTCGAAGTTGCGGATGAGCACGCGACCCGCGTTGCGGCACAGGACGTATTCAGGGTTCACCGGCACCTTGCCGCCGCCGCCGGGCGCGTCAATCACATAGGTCGGCACGGCGTAACCCGTGGTGTGGCCGCGCAGTTTTTCCATGATCTCCAACCCCTTCGCCACGCTCGCGCGCAAATGCGCGGAGCCGGTGATGAGGTCGCACTGGTAGAGGTAATACGGCTTCACGCGGCACATCAAAAGTTTTTGCACCAGCGCTTTCATCACGTCCACGTCGTCGTTGACGTGCTTGAGCAGCACGCTTTGGTTGCCGAGCGGGATGCCGACGTCGGCGAGGCGGGCGAGCGCATCGCGCACTTCCGTCGTCAGTTCGCGCGGATGATTCGTGTGGATGCTGACGAACAGCGGATGAAACTGCTTGAGCATCGCGCACAACTCCGGCGTGATGCGTTGCGGCAGAAAAATTGGGATGCGCGTGCCGAGGCGCAGGAATTCAATATGCGGAATCGCGCGCAGGCGGCTCAATAAATTTTCCAGCTTTTCATCGCTCAACAGCAGCGGGTCGCCGCCGCTCAACAGCACGTCGCGAATTTCGGGATGCGCGGCGATGTAGGCAATTTGTTTGTCGAATTCAGGATGAAAATCATAACCCGCCGCATTGCTCACCAAGCGCGAGCGCGTGCAGTAACGGCAGTAACTCGCGCAACGATCCGTCACAAGAAACAAAACGCGGTCGGGATAGCGATGCACCAGTCCCGGCACGGGCGAGTGCGAATCTTCACCGCACGGATCGCTCAATTCCCAAGCGGCGGTGTGCGTCTCCTCGATGCGCGGAACCATCTGGCGGCGGATCGGGCAGTTCTCATCCGACTGGTCAATGAGGTTGAAAAAATACGGCGTGATGCCGAGCGCGAGCTTGGAATTCGCGAGCTGCGCGCCCGCGAGTTCCTCGGGCGTGATCGTGGGCAGGAGTTTCTGCAACTGATCCACCGTGGTGATGCGGTTCTTCATCTGCCAGCGCCAGTCGTTCCATTCGGTTTCGGAAACGCCGCTCCAGCGCCCGCGTCCGGCGGAGGTAAATTGCTTCATAAGATTGAAGGAACTGCCTGCCGTCGGTTCGCCGCCGCCCGTGGATGAAAGTTCTGCCTGCATTTAAGTAAGCGCACTATAAGTGTGAATCAATCGCTGTCAAGTTGGCTGTTCAAGCCGGGCGGGTAATCTTCAAAAAAACAAATGAATCAGCGCGTTCTGTGAATAACTTGCGGGGGGTTGCCGGTGAAAATCAGGAATAAAAATACCCCAGTTCCTTGAGCGACGAATAATCCTTCGCCCGCTCCGCCGACGCGCGCCCGATGACGAGGTGATCCACCAGTTCAATCTTCAGGATGTGGCTCGCGCGGATGAGATCGCGCGTCACCTGGATGTCCGCCTCGCTCGGCGTCGGGTCGCCGCTCGGATGATTGTGGATGAGAATCACGGCGGCGGCATTCGCCGAGATCGCCGCGCGGAAGACCTCGCGCGGATGCACGAGAATCGTATCCAGCGTTCCCTCGGAAATTTCCTCCACCCGGATCAATTTCTTCCGCGTGTTCAGCAGCAGCACCTGAAACGCCTCCACCGTTTTGAGCCGGTTCGTTTCGCGCATGAAGTTCACCACCGTCGGCGGATCGTCCAGCACCGGCGACTCCTCGCGCCGCTCCTGTTCCATCCGCCGCGCCAGCGCGAACGCCGCCACCAACGTCGCCGCCTTGTCGCGCCCGATGCCGGGGATTTTTTTCAGTTCATCCACCGGCGCGAGCGCCAGCGCGTTCAGCGAACCGAATTTCGCCAGCAGATTTTGCCCCACCTGCACCACGTTCACCCCCGGCAAGCCCGTGCGCAGCAGGATGGCGATCAACTCCGCGTGCGTCAGGGCGTCCGGCCCGCGCGCCACGAGCCGCTCGCGTGGCCGCTCGCTCGCCGGCTGATCTTTAAGTTTCAAGCTGTCGAACATGAAAAAGGGATAACCGCGAATCTAATAAAAGACACGGAAATTTTTCCACCTGCCTGACGAACGGGAACCATCTCAAGCGCGCCGGTCAGCCGACGATAGAAATTTATCCGTGTGCGTGGTTCGCGGAAATCAAACCCCCGCCGCAATCGCATCGCCCATCTCGCGCGTGCCGACGCGTTTTGCGCCGGACTCGTTGGCGTTGAAGATGTCGCCCGTGCGATTGCCTGCCTCGATGGCCTTCGTCACCGCATTCTCAATCGCCGCCGCCGCGTCGTTCAGGCCGAAGCTCTGGCGCAGCATCATCGCGCTCGACAGGATTTGCGCGATGGGATTCGCCAGATTTTTCCCCGCGATGTCCGGCGCCGTGCCACCGGCGGGTTCGTAGAAACCAAACGTCTGGTTGCCATTCGTCGCGCCGAGGCTCGCGCTGGGCAACATGCCGAGCGAACCGCCGAGCGCCGCCGCCTCGTCGCTCAAAATGTCGCCGAACATATTTTCGCACAGCATCACGTCGAACTGCGTGGGCTTGAGCATGAGTTGCATCGCGCCGTTGTCCACGAACATATGTTCCAGCGTCACGTCGGGATAATTCTTGCCCACGCGGGTGACGACTTCGCGCCAGAGAATTCCGTTCTCCAACACGTTTGCCTTGTCAATGCTCGTCAATTTCTTCCGGCGCAACTGCGCGGCCTGGAACGCGACGTGCGCGATGCGTTCGATCTCCGGCGTGGTGTAAACCATCGTATCAATCGCGCGAAAATTTCCGCCGCCGATGTCCTCGGTTTTTTTTGGCTGCCCGAAATACATTCCGCCCGTCAGTTCGCGCACGACCAAAATATCAATGCCGTCGCCCTGCCGCTCCTTCGCGAGCGGGCAGGCGTGCGAGAGAACCTTCGGCAATTTCACCGGGCGCAAGTTGGCGAACAATCCAAACTCTTTCCGCAAGCGCAGCAGTGCGGCGCGCTCGGGACGTTCTTCTTTGGGAATCGTCGGGTCGCGATCCGGCAAACCAACGGAGCCGAACAAAATGGAATCGGATTTTTTGCACAGCGCAAGCGTGGCGTCGGGCAAGGCTTTGCCGGCGGCATCAATGCCCGCCCAGCCGACGGGCGCGGCGGTGATGTTAAGTTGAAAGCCGAATTTTTTTTCCGTGGCGCGGAGGACTTTGATGGCTTCGGCCATGACTTCGTTGCCGATGCCGTCGCCGGCGAGCGCTGCGATGTTGTAAGTTTTCATCAGATGGACGGATAGTTTAATTTTTTGGCGCAAGGTGACAATGGAATTTTCTTTTGCCGCCGGTTGATTAAGCAGGCTGTTTCAATTAAAGTCCAGTTATGCGTTTGAAATCCACGCCGCAATTCACTGCCATCATCCAGCGTTCGGAAAAATGGTTTGTCGCCCTGTGTCCCGAACTTGATGTTGTCAGCCAGGGCAAAACCGTGGAAGAAGCGCGGCGCAATGTGACCGAGGCCGTGGAATTATTTTTGGAAACGGCCAGCCCGTCGGAAATCAAACGCCGCATCAGCAAGGAAACTTACATCGCGCCGCTGGCGGTTTCGATGGCTTAACTTTTCTAGAAACTTCCCCCGAAACCAAGCCTCAGTGCGGGTAAAGTCGAGTCATGGCCAAAATCAAAGTCCTCTCCGGCGCGGAAGTCTGCCGCATCCTTTCTGAAAACGGCTTTGCGAATGTCCGCCAGCGCGGCAGCCACATCGTCATGCAGAAACGGCTGCCCGGCACGACCGTCACGGTTCCGGTTCCCAACCATCGCGAACTGGATCGCGGCACATTGCGCGCCATCATCCGGCAGTCGCAGTTGGACCGCGAACTCTTCGAGGTGCAATAAGCCATGCCGCTCCCCTACAAAATCGCCACGCTGCTTTACGTCTTCAATGAGCGCGATGAAATCCTGCTGCTCGAACGGGCGCAGGAACCGAATCGCGGCTTGTGGAGTCCGTGCGGCGGCAAACTGAAAATGGACCTCGGCGAATCGCCCTACGCCTGCGCCGCGCGCGAGGCGCACGAGGAAATGGGAATTCAACTCGCGCCGTCCGACCTGCATCTGGCGGGCATGGTGAGCGAGCATGGCTTTCAAGGACAGGCGCACTGGCTGATGTTTCTCT
>JAYVQV010000241.1:0-8078 GCA_043776855.1 Limisphaerales bacterium
AAACCAAACATCATTCGGTTGGCCTTCGTGCGTTCGGGTTCGGCGCGAGGGCGCGCCGAACTACAGCCGGGGCGGCTGTGCTCCCCATTTTCTACGGCACGGACTCGATTTAGACGCGAACAGCCGGACTCACGCAAAGCGAAAACAATTTATTGATAAACATTAAAAATAGATTGACAAGCGGCGGCGCTGGTTTTAGGATGCGCGGCATGATGTTCAACGCCGCTACTCTCATCCTGCTGCTTGCTGGTCTTGCAATTTATGTTGGCGCGAACCGGTTGGCGCGAAGGCTTCCGAAGCCGGACAGAGCATCCCGGCTTGGCAAAATCAAGACCGCCAGCTTTATCATTCTGTGTCTGCTGGGGCTGTTCTGGCCGCTGGGGTTGTATTCGTTTGTGGCTTTTCTCTTGGGCTGGCCGCTTCCCGCGCCTATGGAAAAAATCATCATCGCCCCCGGCCATCTTTACGGATCCGTTGCGGAAGTTCCGCCGGGCGTGTTGCCGCTGTGGGTGGTTCAACAGCTTCTGAACCTTTGGGGCGGCGTCATGTTCTTCCGCCTGTTCTGGCTGTATGCGAAGGGCATTTTGTTTTCAAAGAAGAACATCAGTTGCATCCGGTTCTACGGCTGGCTGATGATGATTGACTGGTTCATAGACCTTGAGATTCAGGGGCAGTTCCATGACAACGGCTTGAGCACCACGCCGTTGTTTGTCGGCCTGCTGGTCATCTTCGTCGCGTGGATCATGGACGAAGGGCGGAAGATTCAGGAGGAACAGGAACTCACGGTTTAACCAAATCAAATTATTCATTTATTTATGAATGCGAATGAAACAACTCCTCAAAGCAATTTTCGGTTGATACGGCTTAAGCGAATCATCAAATGGACAAGGTGGATGCTGGGAATGTTGGTCGTCATTTTCCTAGTGGCTGGAGCCTGTTTTTTGGCCGGCCTATTCGGCTGGATGCCTCAGCCAGATGGAATTAAAATTTCATTTTCACCTTTGCTGACCTACACCGCACCATTCGACATTCCATTGTTTGTTTTGTTTTTTGCCTTGTTGCGTGCAGGGGTTTTTCTGACGGGAGTTTTAATTTTATTCTGGCTGTTGGATTTATTCGAGGCGGGACATTTTTTTACGGCACAAAGCGTTCGCCACATTAAGTCTCTTGGCGCATTGATAATTATGGACTGGGTCTTGATAAAGGTTTTGGATTCGATGGCGCACGCAGGCGTTGAAATTACATTTGGTCATTTAGTGCTTGGCTTGCTCGTTTTTGTTATCGCCTGGATCATGGACGAAGGACGGAAGATTCAGGAGGAACAGGAGTTGACGGTTTGAACTGCTAATCTTCGCTGATAAACGCTAACCTGAATTTTTTATCAGCGAAGATTAGCGCGGATTAGCGGTTAAAAAAATTATGCCCATCATCGTCAACCTCGACGTGGTTCTCGCACAGCGGAAGATGCGTTTGAACGACCTGTCCGACGGCGTGGACATCACGCCGCAGAATCTTTCCATCCTCAAGACCGGCAAGGCCAAGGCCATCCGTTTCTCCACGCTGGAAGCCATCTGCGAACATCTCAACTGCCAGCCGGGGGAAATTCTTGAATACCGCCCGGAACCCGCGAAGAGGAAAAAAGTTTAACCACAGATGGACACGGATTAACACAGATGGGAAAAAAGCCGAGCTTGGACGCAAATTGAATTCAGCTTTTATAATTCGTGTCAGGGAATTTTTTATCCGTGTTAATCGGTGTCCATCCGTGGTAAAGATTCGCCCATTCAAATGGTGCTGACGCGCAAAAATCTGGACTGGTGGTGCGAGCGGGGAATTTTATTTCTCATGCTGGCCATGCTCGTCTTCGCGCCGCTCGCGTTCGGCGCGGTGGAGCCGTGGGCGTATCTCATCGTGGAAGGCATGGCGATGGGCGTCTTCATCCTGTGGGGCGCGCGGTTGTGGCTGGACGCGAACCGGCGTCCGAAAATTCTCTGGCCGCCGTTGATGTGGGCGGTGCTGGCGTTCACGCTCTACGCCCTCGTGCGCTACTTCACGGCGGACATCGAATACATCGCGCGGATTGAGGTGCTACAGGTCTTGATGTTCGCCGGTTTATTTTTTGTCGTCGTCAACACGTTGCGCGGGCAGGAGGAGACGGAGGCGGTGGTGTGGACGTTGCTGGCGCTGGGGACGCTCATCTCCGGTTACGCCGTGGCGCAGTATCTGGGACATTCTGACCGCGTGTGGAATGTGCATAGCGGCAATGTCAACCGCGCGGGCGGCACTTACATTTCCGGGAATCATCTGGCGGGATTTTTGGAAATGGCCCTGCCGCTGGCGCTGGCGTTTTTGCTGGCGGGCAAATTGAAAATCGTGCCGCGCATCCTCGTCGGCTACGCATTGCTGGCGATGCTGGCGGGTTTGGTGGTGACCTTTTCGCGCGCAGGCTGGGTGGCGACGGCGGTAGGAATTTTTCTGGTGCTGGGCGTTTTGATCCGCCACAAAAACCACCAGCGCTGGGCCGGCGTGCTGCTGGCGTTGATGCTGCTGGGCGGCGCGGTGTTCGTGACGAAGGTGCTGTCCAAGACGCACGGCTTCATGCAACGGGTGCAACAGACGGACGCGGCGGGGCCAGGGCTTTATGACTGGAGTTCGCGCCTGAAAATGTGGACGGCAGCGGAACGGATGTGGCAGGACAATTTTTGGGCGGGCGTCGGCCCGGCGCATTACGACTATCGTTTTCGGGAATATCGGCCGGCGGATTTGCAGTCGCGGCCGGATCGCGTTCACAACGACTATCTGAACTTGCTCGCGGACTGGGGTGTGATTGGCGGCGGCATCGTGCTGGCCGGCATGGGAATTTTTTTCACCGGACTGCGCCGCACCTGGCCGCACGTCCGGCGGGAGGAAAATGATTTCGGCAGCGGGCAGAGCAACCGCTTCGCGTTTTTTCTCGGCGCGACGGGCGGGCTGGCGGCGCTGACGGTGCATTCGCTGATGGATTTTAATTTGCACATCCCGGCGAACGCGCTCATCGCGGTGACGCTGCTCGCCTTGCTCACCAGCAACCTGCGCTTCGCCACGGAGGGCTACTGGGCGCGGGTGTTCCACCGCGAACGAATCTGGCTGACGGCGGCGTTCGGCGCGCTGGTGCTGGTTTTCCTCGTCCAGGAATGGCGGCTGGGACGGGAAGCTTTCTGGGTGGCACGGGCGGAGCGCGAGGGAAATTTTTCACCGGAGCGCGCGGCGGCGTTGCAAAAAGCCTTTGCCGCCGAGCCGAAAAATTTTCAGACCGCCTACGACATTGGTGAATGTTTCCGCACCGCCGGGCTGGAAGGCGCCAAAAATTATCAGGCCGTCACCCGGCAGGCGGAAGAGTGGTATGCCAAATCCGCCGCGCTGAATCCGCATGATGCTTACAGCCGCCTGCGCACCGGGATGTGCCGCGACTGGCTGGGCGACCACGCCGGGGCGGAGAAATTTTTATCCGAAGCGGAGCAGCGCGACCCCAACGGCTACTATCTGGTCGGCAACCTTGGCTGGCATTACGTCCAGACCGGCGATTACGCCGCCGCCCGCCAGTGCTTTGACCGTTCCCTGCGGCTTTACGGCGACAATCCCACGGCGCAAAACTACCAGATTATCTGCCAGGAAAAGCTCATCGAACAAGCCTCCGGCAAACCCAGGTTGCCGCCGCTGTTCTAAAGCAAATGTCGGTTGACAATTCTTTTGACCGGCGGCTATATTTGCACCAGTCAAAAACAAGCTCGAAAAGATTTTATGAAATTCCTCAAAACGACTTTGCTCGCCGCCCTTTTTTGCACCGCGCTCGCTGCGACCGCCTCCGCCCAAAACACCAAGCAGGGATTTGCCACCGCCGTCCGCGTGGAAGGCAATGTCACCTACTCACTCGGGGTCGGACAGGCGGAACACCCGCTCGTCGCCGGCAAATACCTGCCGCCCGGCTCGATAGTTTTCACGCACGACAACGCCGTGGTGGACTTGGTTTTGGGCAAGACCATTGATTTGCCGCAGGCCAAGTGGTCGCCCGAACGCATCTCCCTCGCGCACGATTCCCATGTGCGTGGCTACACCACCTACAAGCCGTCCGCCGACCAGAACGCCATTCGCCTCACGCCCAATTCCACCATGGCGATTGACAAGCTGACCATCGTGGACACCGGCGCCGACACCGTCAGCGACACCGAACTAGATTTGAAGAAAGGTAAAATTTTCGCCAGCGTCCGCAAACTTTCCGGCGCGAGCCAATACATCGTCAAACTGCCCACCGGCGTCGCCGGCGTGCGCGGCACGCTGTTCAGCATCAGCGTGGATGGCGCGGTGGCCTGCTTTGAAAGCACCGGCGGCGGCGTGATCCTCGCGCTCACCCTCGCCAACGGCACCACGCAGACTTTTGTCGTGGGACCCGGCCAGTTGCTCGACCCCACCACCGGCCAGCCGGCGGTCATCTCTCAACAGTTAAACAAAATCTTGGAAGAAGTTTTTGACGCCCTGCGCACGACCTACTTCCGCGAAGTGGATTTTGAACACGACCGCACCGGCGAACACGTCTCCTCCACCACCGGTCATCATGACAAGGACAAGGACAAGTAAGACGGCTTTTAATAATTTCATAAACCAGCGCAGCCTTGAGTTGCGCTGGTTTTTTGTTTAATCCAACGGCGTGCAATTTAAGCGACCCAAACGCGCCCCCGCCCTGCTCGCCCTCGCCGTTCTGGCGCTCGTCTGTGGTGTCCGCCTTTGGAATCCGAGTTTCCCCGAACGGCTCGAAAATATCACCTACGACTTCCGCGTTCGCGCCGCTCAAAACACTTCCGCGACCGCCGCCACCAATCTGGCTTTCATCGCGATGGAAGATTCCAGCATCGCCGCCGTCAACGCTGGAAAAGTCAACGGACTGAAACTTGGTTATCACTCCGGCCTCTACTGGCAGCGCCACGTTTACGGCCGGCTCGTCAGTGAACTCGCGGCGCAGGGCGCGCAGACGGTCGCCTTCGACGTGCTGTTCGGCGAACTCCGCTCCGATCATCCGCAGGTGCAGATGGCGGAAGGCGGGCTGATGGAATCGGATGAATTTTTCGCCGTGCAGGCGCGCCGTGCCGGGAATGTCCTGCTCGCGGCGACGCCGGAAGTTGCGCCGCCGGCGTTGTTCACCACGAACGCGCTCGCGCTCGGCGACATCTCCACGGAAAAAGATCCCGATGGGATTCTCCGCCGCGTGAAAGCCTTTCGCGACCTGCGCCGCTGGCATCCGCTGTTTCAAAAACTTGCCGCCGACCCGGAAATCGCCGCCGACCTCGACCGCGCAAAATTTATATCCGGAAAAATTCTCCTGCCGCAAACCGGCACGACGAACACGATTGAGATTGCCGTGGACGCGGAAAATAATTTCCAGCTCGCTGATTTCGTTGGCGAAAAATTGCCGCCCGGACTCGCGCCCAAAGCGAAGGCCTTCACCACCGAACGCGTTTGGCACATGGGCATCGTCCTCGCCGCACAGGCGTTGAAACTGGATTTGGCGCGCGCCGAAGCAGATTTGGCGCACGGCAAAATCACCCTGCCTGGCGCAGGCGGAATCACGCGCGTCATCCCCGTGGACGCCGCCGGATTTTTTTATGTGGACTGGCGGCTCACGCCGGAAGACCCGCGCCTCGTGCGTGCGCCGGTGGAATTTTTACTCGCGCAAGACCGCCTGCGGTTGCTCGGTGAAACGAACGGCCTGCGCGATGACTTTCGTGGCAAACTTGTCATCGTCGGTTCGGCGGCGCAGGGCAACGACCTGACTGACCGGGGCGCGACGCCGCTGGAACGGAACACGCTCCTCGTCAGCAAACATTGGAACGTCGCCAACTCCATCATCACCGGCCAGTTCCCCCGTCGCGCGCCGCTGGCTTTGGAATTTGTGCTCATCATTTTACTCGGCGCACTCACGGCAATCATCACTTGGGAACTGCGCGCTGTCGCCGCGAGCGTGGCGGTAGTGCTGCTGATGGCCGCGTATTTTGGCGCGGCGGTTTTTGTTTTCACGCATTTCCGCTGGTGGCTGCCGGTGGTTTATCCGCTGGGCGGCGCGATGCTGGCGCTGCACGGAATTCTTTTGGTTCACCTCGTCGTGTTCGAGGAACAGGACAAGCGGCGCGTGAAATCGCTGTTCTCCAAGCTCGTGTCGCCGAACATCGTCAACGAACTCTTGCAGGCGGACAAACTTTCCCTCGGCGGCGCGCATCGCGAGGTCACGGTGTTTTTCGCCGACATTCGGGGCTTCACGGTTTTGACCGACCAGATGCAGGAATCCGTCGCCGAATACATCCGCAACAACCAGGTGGAAGTTTCCCTCGCGGAAAAATATTTCGAGGAATCTGCGCGCGAGACTTTGGAAATCGTGAACTTGTATCTCGCCACCGTGGCCGAGGCCATCAAGAAACACGACGGCACGCTGGACAAATATATCGGCGATTGCGTGATGGCATTTTGGAACGCGCCGGTGGTGAATGAGAAACACGCCGTGGCCGCCGTGCGCGCGGCGATTGATTCGCAGCGGGCGATTTACGAACTGAACGTGCGGCGCGAGGCGGAAAATTCGGCGCGCGAAAAGGAAAGCCGTGAACGCGTCGCCGCCGGGTTGCCGCCGAAATCGCTGCACACCGCGCTGCAACTCGGCACGGGCATCAACACCGGCCTCGTGACCGTCGGCCTGATGGGTTCGGACGAGCATGGTTTTAACTACACGGTTTTCGGACGCGAGGTAAATCTGGCGAGCCGGCTCGAAGGCGTTTCGGGCAGCGGGCGCATCATCATCAGCGACCTGACTTATTTTCAATTGCTGCGCCACGCGCCGGAACTGGCCTCGACGTGCGTAGAGCTTTTTCCCGTGACGGTCAAGGGCATCAAGGACGCCGTGCGGATTTATGAAGTGCCGTGGAATTCACACTTGAAACCTGAAACTTGAAACTTGAAACTCCGGCTCATGCGAACCGCAATCTATCCCGGCAGTTTTGACCCGATGACCAACGGCCATCTGGACGTGGTGCAGCGCGCGGCGAAGTTGTTTGACCGCGTCATCGTGGCGGTCGCCAAAAATGAGGGCAAGCATCCGCTGTTCCCGCAGGCCGAGCGCGTGGCGCTGGTGAGGAAAGCGGTCGCGGATTTGCCGAACGTCACGGCGGATTCGTTTGACGGGCTGCTGGTGGAATACGTCGCGGCAAAAAAGGCGCGGGCAATTGTGCGCGGGTTGCGCGCCGTTTCGGACTTTGAATTTGAATTCCAGCTCGCGCTGATGAACCGCAAGCTGGATGAAAACATCGAGACGATTTTCATGATGCCGAAGGACACTTATACGTTCTTGAGTTCGCGCATCGTGAAGGAGATCGCCCGCCTCGGCGGTGATGTGAAACAGTTCGTGCCGCCAAATGTGCAGGCGGCGTTGAAGAAAAAACTGCGGGAGAAAATTTAACGCAGTTGACAGCGCCGGGCGTCTGACGCAACGTGGCTGACGCATGAAAACCATTTCCAACCGGCAGTTCAAACGCGGCACACACGAGGAGCGGCTGGCGGAGGGCGAGTCGCTGCGCGTCACCAAGGACGGCGGCAAATCATTCGTGCTGACGCGGGAGACGCGCTCGGTCTCGCTTGCGGAAATGCACCGGCAAATCATTGAGGAAATCCCGCTCGGCGGGCCGACGCAAAAAACCGACTTCGCCAAAATGCACGAACTGGACGAGGAATGATCATCTATCCCGACACCAGTTTTTTGTTTTCGCTGTGGCATGCGGACGACGTGAACTACGCGTGTGCGGAGAAATTTTTCTACGACCATGAAAGCGCGACTTGGCTGTGGTGCGACCTGCATGAGATGGAATTTCCGATTGCCGTGCAGATGGCCACGCACCTCGGAAAAAATCCGCTGGCCGAACACATCGCCCGCGCGGTGATTTTCCGCGCGGAGCGGGCGGTGCGGCGCGGGTTTGTGCGGCGCGAGCTGCCCCACGACGCCAAAAAATTCGCGCTGGCGCTGGCCGGGCGCTACGGCTGGCAGAAGAAGCTGACCACGCTCGACC
>JAYVQV010000242.1:0-2099 GCA_043776855.1 Limisphaerales bacterium
TGGATGGCCGAACGCAAGCTCGTCGCCGAAAAAGACTGGGCAAAAATCACCGCGCTCACGGCGGACGCCATGAAAGTCATCGCCGCGGCCAAGGCGTGAATAAAAAGCGGCGGTCAACCGCACGCAGTCCAGACGCTTCGCGAAATTTCAGCGCATCGGACAGTCGCGAAGCGTTTGGACTGCGGTTGCTTCAGCACCGCTTTTGGCGCGCGTGAATTATGAGGCGGGCATTTTCAAATTTTCACCGGCAAGCCACGCAACGCCGATTGATGGCACGCGTCCAAAACTTTCTGCGTCTTCAACGCCCACATCGGCCACTCATCATTGAGTTTGCCGGTGAAAATTTGATCCGCAAAATTTCGCCACATCCGCGTCTCCTGCGCGGTGGCGTGGCCGGAATCCAGCGGGTTCGCGCCCGGCGGACATTTTACATCGCTGGCAACTGTCTGGAATTTTTCATTCACCTCAAACGCCGGCTCGTAGCCGTTGAAGGGATGGACGAAATCCGGCAGGCGCAGCCAGCCTTTTTGTCCGCTGACGATCGCCCAATGCTGCTTGGCGGCGAGAAAGGAGCAGTAAAATTCCGCCGTCACGCCACCGGGATAATTCAGCGTCCCAGAAAATTCCGTCGGCGACGACGGACGGCCCGGCAAGTTCGCGGACGACGAAAGAATTTTCCCCGTGACGCTCTCCGGCAACTGCCAGCCCATCGCCCACAGCGTGAAACGGATGGAATACCAGCCGAGATCGCCGAGGCAGCCAGCGGGTTCGAGCGCGCCGTTCGCGCGGATGTTCGTCGTGAAAAATTCTTCGCCGGGATAAAAACTGAACGCGGAGGCGATGCGACGAATCTGGCCGACACTTTTGCCATCGTCCAGAACCTCGCGCACTTTCGGCAGGCGCGGGTTGTGCATGAACATCACGCCGTCGAGGAACTGCACGGAATTCTTTTTGCACGCGGCGAGCATTTCTTCCAGTTCGCCCGCGCTCGCCGCGCACGGCTTTTCGCAGAGGATGTGCTTGCCCGCAGCAGCGGCGCGCAGAACAAAATCTTTCCGTAAGCCCGTCGGCAGCGGCAGGTAAATCGCGTCCACGTTATTTGACGCGAGCAATTCATCGTAGCTGCCCAGCGCGTCGGGGATGAGGTTGAAGGAATTTTCATCCTGACACTGGCGGATGAATTCGCGGCTCTTCTGCACGTCGCGGCTGGCGACGGCAGAGACAATCGCGTTGCCGGAATTCAGGATGGCCTTCCAATTTTTCCGGCCAATGCCGGCGGTGCTTAAGAAGCCGATGCGGAGTTGTTGCATCTTCAAATCATCCTCATTGTCATCCTCATTGTCATCCTCAAATTTGTTTTATGAGGATGAGGATGATTCTCTAACGCGTTGCAAAATCACATCAGCCAGCAGCGGTTCCGTGCCGACGGACGACGCATACCAAATCAATTTCCCCGCGCGCTCCGTGGGATTGCGCCACGTCGGCTGACCGACAGCGAGGCGCTGCTTCACGTTGCGTTCCGGTTCGCCGAGCAGCACGGGAATGTCCTCGACCGCATGCAACCCGTCGCTGATAAAAAACGGCACGACGACAATGTTCCGCGTTTTCACATTGTGCCAGCAGCCTTTGATGAACGGCGCTTCCTCCATGAACACGGCGCGGACTTCGGGGAAAATATTCAGCGCGCGGATCAATTCCGCCTGCCGCTCGACGGCCACGCGGGAATTCGCGTTGCGCCCCGTGCCGTGACCGGCGATGAGCAGCGTGGTGTCCGAATTTTTTGGCGGGCGCGGAAAAGGAAATTTTTCCATGACTTCCTTCGCACGGGCGAGAATGACCGTCGTCATCAAGTCGTGCGCGCCGACGGGGAGGCAGTAAAAAAGTGACGAGTGACGAGTGACGAGTGACACGTTGTTCGGATAGTCAAAGCCCAGTTCCTTCGGAATCACTTCGCTGGCGAAGTAACCTTCGCTGATAAAAAACGGGACGATAAAAATTCTTGGCGCGGTCAGTTCGGCGAGAACTTTCTTGATGTGCGGCTCCTGTTTCCAAAAACCTTCCCGCACTTCCGCGAAAATTTTCCGGCGGCGCAGTTCCGC
>JAYVQV010000243.1:0-2095 GCA_043776855.1 Limisphaerales bacterium
GGAGAGCCAGTAGCTCGGCAGGAACGGGAACATGGTGAAGCGCGTTTTGGCGAGCAGCTTGTCGAGGGCTTCGTAGGTGCGCTTGTCGAGCAGGTCGTCGTCAATGGGATTCGTTTTCCACCAGAAGGCGACGAACGCGAGCAGCACGACGGCAATGAAAACCAACAGCAGTTGAAAACTTTTCCGGTCGAGGTGGCGTCCGATGACGATGGCCGCCGCCGAACCGAACACGCCGGGCAACACGATGAACAGCCCGATGAGCAGCACGGTCAGCGGATAAAAATGCCACGGCTGGTCGCGCACCAGACCGAACGCCACAAGCAGCGGCGCGATCAAAAATAAAAACGCCCACGAGGCGAGGATGGAGGACTCGATGAATTTCCAGCGGAAGATGGTTTGCGTGGAGACGGGCAGCGAGAGCAGGAAGGAGGTTTCGCGGTTGCGGAACAGGTTGGTGTAGCTGATGACGAGGTTGCTCAACAGCAGCAGCGCAAATAAAAATGCGAAGAGCGTGTAGAGCAGTCGTTCCGTCAGCACCGCGCCGAGGCCGGGGAACTTGGCCATGAATTTCATCCCGTAATAAAACAGCTCGAACGCCAGCACGAGGTAGCCGACGACGAAGAGGCTGATGATGCCGGTGAGCAGGCGCGATTGCTGGCGCACCGCCATGAGCCGTCGCCAGCTATGGACGGCGTTCGTCCGCAAGAGCAGCAGCAGCGGCGAAGTTTTTAACTGGCTGGCGATTCCCGGCACGCGCAGAAAGTAGCTGTCCATCGTGTGGCGGGCAACTGGCGAAACAACCAAAATCTCCAAAAAATCCGGCTTGTCATCCGGCGGATGGCTGCTATTGTTTCCGGCCTTTGATTTTATGAAAGCTGATATTCATCCGAAGTATATTGACGCGGAAATCCGTTGCGCCTGCGGCAACGTGATTAAGACGCGCTCCACCAAGCAAACCGTCATCATCGGTATCTGCAACAACTGCCATCCGTTCTACACCGGCACGCAGAAGTTCGTGGACACCGCCGGTCGCGTGGACAAGTTCCAGCAGCGCCTCGCCAAGACGGCTGCCGCCCAGGCCGCCGCCGCCGCCCCCAAGAAAAAGAAAGTTTAGTTTTCACCTAAACACCGCCCGCCGCCCCGGCCAACGCCAGAGCTGCGGGCGGTTGTTTTTTTGGATGAATGGATTGATGGCGGTTTGGATAAATGGGGAAGCCGCGCGTTCGGTTCCTGTATCCAGCAATCCAATGATCCAACAATCTGGTTTTTATTCGCGGTTAAAATAAAATGGATTTTCTCCCGCACATCGAAAGATTCCGCCAGCGCTTCTCCGAGGTTGAATCCCTGTTGAGCGCGCCGGAGGCGTTTGACAATTCGCAGCGCGCGCAGGAACTCGGCCGCGAATACGCCCGGCTCAAAGACCTCGTCGCGGCGGGCGGAGCGTATTTGAAAGCCGTCGCCGACCTCGCGGAAAACCGCGAGTTGCTCAAATCCGAAGTCGCGGAATCCGAACTCGCGCTTTTGGCGAAAGAAGAAATCATCCGGCTTGAAGCGGAAGAAAAAAAGTTCGGCCAGCAGATTCACTTCGGCCTCGTGCCGCCCAGCCCCACGGATTCGCGCAACACCATCATTGAAATTCGCGCCGGCGCGGGCGGCAATGAATCCGCCCTCTTCGCCGCTGATTTGTATCGGATGTATTCGCGCTACTGCGAGACGCAGGGTTGGAAAGCAGAGACGCTGGACTCCAGTTCATCTGACCTCGGTGGCTTCAAGGAAATTATTTTTCAAGTCAACGGCACGGACGTTTTCAAGCGGCTGAAATACGAGAGCGGCGTCCACCGCGTCCAGCGCGTGCCCGCGACCGAGGCGCAGGGACGCATTCACACCAGCACCTGCACCGTGGCCGTGATGCCCGAGGCGCAAGAGGTGGATGTGCAAATCAATCCCGACGAAATCGAAGTGAACGTCTGTCGCGCGTCCGGCAAAGGCGGCCAAGGCGTGAACACCACGGACTCCGCCGTGCAAATCATCCACAAGCCGACGGGCATGATCGTCCGCTGCGCCGACCAGCGTTCGCAGCAGAAAAACAAAGTCC
>JAYVQV010000244.1:0-8054 GCA_043776855.1 Limisphaerales bacterium
CCGCCGCCGCGCGCGTTGTCGGGCTTGCCGCCGCCTTTGCCGCCGACGATGGGCGCGATGGTTTGAATAATTTTCCCAGCCTGAACTTTCGCGGTGAAATCAGCCGAGACACTCGCGATCAATGTGACCGCGCCGTTCGCTGCGCCGCCGAGGACGACCACGCCTTTGAACTGCGACTTCAACGCATCGGCAATCGCCTGCAAGGTGTCGCCGTCGTTCGCGCCGAGGTTGACGATGATGGCGGGAACGCCGTTGATGGTTTCCGCTTTGGCGACCAAATCCTTCGCGCTGCCCGCCGCTTCGCGTTGCTGCGCGGACTTGAGCGACTTCTCAAGTTCCTTCTGATGCGCGAGCAAGGCTTCGACTTTCTTTTCCAACTCGCCGACGGGCGAATTGATTTTGCCTGCAAGACTGCGGATAAGTTGCAACTGCGAATTCGCCAGACCGTAAGCTTCGAGACCGGCAACGGCTTCGATACGACGCACGCCTGCGGCCACGGCGGCTTCGCTGACGATGCGGAACAAACCGATCTCGCCCGTGCCGCGAACGTGCGTGCCGCCGCAAAGCTCCATCGAATAGCCATCGAGCTTGTTCGCTGCGCCGCCGATCTGCACGACGCGGACGGTGTCGCCGTATTTGTCGCCGAAGAATTGCATCACGTCCTTGCGATTTTTCACGTCGGCGTGCGGCACTTCCGTCCAGCTCACGGGCACGTTTTCCAGAATCTTTTCGTTCACCAGTTTCTCGATGTCGGCAATTTGTTCGGTCGAGAGCGCGGCACTGTTGAAGTCGAAGGTCAATTTGTCCGGGCCGACGAACGAACCTTTCTGCGACGCTTCCTTGCTGGCGACTTCGTGCAACGCCCAGTGCAGCAAATGCGTGACGGTGTGATGCCGTTGGATGGCATTGCGACGCGATTGATCAACAGTCAATGTGACGATACCGCCGGGCAAAGGTAGCGCAGCCGTCTCGGCTGCCGCCTCTTCACCCCGCAGGCGAGACGCCTGCGCTACGTTGGAGTCCTCGACAAAATGCAGGAAAGTGTTGCCGGATTTCTGCGTGTTGGTGACGCGCCAGAGCTGGCCGCTGCCGGTCAACTCGCCGGTGTCGCCGACCTGGCCGCCCATCTCGGCGTAGCACGCGCTGGTGTCGAGGATGACGGCGGTCTTGTCTTTCATCGAAACGACTTCGACGACTTTGGCCTGAACCGACAAGTTATCGTAGCCGACGAACTTGGTGGGCGTGGTGGTTTGGATTTCGGAAAGCGAAATGACTTCCTTCTTCTGCGCGGCGCGAGCGCGGGCACGCTGTTCTTCCATCAACTTCTCAAAGCCTTCCTTGTCCACGGTCAAACCGCGTTCACGCGCCATCAACTCGGTGAGGTCGAGTGGAAAACCGTAGGTGTCGTAGAGTTTGAAAGCAAAATCTCCGGCGATGACCAAGTCTTGGGGAGCGCGCCCGCCCCGGGCGCAGTTTCCCGCGCCCTCGCGGGAAACTCCGGGGGTTTCGTCTGCAACCGGCGCGTCCGGTGTCCACAACCAGCGATAATTCTCCGTCAGGGAAACCAGCCCGTCATCCCAAGGATTGCTGCAAATGTAATGAAACTTTTCTTCCAAGTCGGAATCACCCCGCATCAGCCGGTCAAACGATTCTTCTTCCCAAACATGAACACCTGACACGTTCGCCGCCTTGTTGATTTTGTGTGCGGTGGTGGATTTGATTCCGTGCAGGATTTCACCCAGCGAATAAAAGACCGGCTTGCCATCTTTATCTTGTTCCTTGATTTGCGGCTCGAACAAAATGTGCGCGTGGTCGGGCATCACACACGCGGCGAACAGTTGATACTGGCGATGCGTGTGAGCGTAGAGAACACTTTCCAAAACAATGTCGCGTTCGGCTGGGGTGAGATGACGGCGCTCGCGGGTGGAGAACGTCACCATGTATTTCCCCCACGGACGCTCGAAATGCGGGAGGCGTCTCTTCGAGTATTTTGCTCCCGGGTTGTTGGACGCCTCACTGTTTCCCGCGAGGGCGCGGGAAACTGCGCCCGGGGCGGGCGCGCTCCCCAAGACTTCGCTCCCCGTCAACTTTGCGGCTTCTTCGTTGAATAATTCGATGCCGCGATCCAACGTCTTATTAAACGCTTCTTCTTCGCGTTGAATCGTTTCTTGGACAATTTTTTTCTTCGCGCGGATTTCGGGGAAGATGTCGCCGAAGTTTTCAGCGAGCACGTCCACGAGTTTGTAGAAGAACGGTTCGTGGAAGCCGAGCGTGCGACCATAGCGCACCGCGCGGCGCAGGATGCGGCGCAAAACGTAGTTGCGGTCGTTGTTGCCGGGCTGGATGCCGTCGGCAATCGCAAAGCTCAACGTGCGGATGTGGTCGGCGATGACGCGGAACGCGATGTCGAGCGCGATTTGTTCGGTAGTGGCACAGGCTTCTAGCCTGTGTGTTTCTTTTTCAGCCACGACGGAATCCTTTGCACCTGGAACACACAGGCTAGAAGCCTGTGCCACTACGGGCAGCGTGCTGCCGTATTTTTTGCCGCTCATTTTTTCCAGCGCGTCGAAGATGGGACGGAACACGTCGGTCTCGTAGTTCGAGATTTTTGCGTTCTGAAAATCGGTCAGGTTCTTCGTGCCTTGGATGATGCTGGTGACGCGCTCGAAGCCCATGCCGGTGTCCACGTGTTGCGCGGGCAGCGGGCTGAACGTGCCGTCGGCATTGGCGTTGTATTGGATGAAGACGTTGTTCCAGATCTCGATGCAGCGGGCGTCGGAGCCGTTGACGAGCGTGCGGCCGGATTTCTGCGTCTCAAGGTCGGTGGCAACGGGGCCGGGGCGAAGATCAATATGAACTTCGGTGCAAGGACCGCACGGGCCGGTCTCGCCCATCATCCAGAAATTATCTTTCTTGTTGCCGTTGACGATGTGAATGTCGGGATCGAGGCCGACGCTGCGAAATTTTTCGGCCCACAAATCCCACGCTTCCTGATCGCGGTCGGCGGGATCGTTCTTGGATTTGTCCGGTTGATAAATGGTGGCGTAGACGCGTTGCGGCGGAAATTTCCAGACTTCGATGACGAGTTCCCACGCCCACGCGATGGCTTCCTTCTTGAAGTAATCGCCGAAGGACCAGTTGCCAAGCATCTCGAAGAACGTGTGGTGATAAGTGTCGAGGCCGACGTCGTCGAGGTCGTTGTGCTTGCCGCCGGCGCGGATGCACTTCTGGGTGTCGGCGGCGCGACCGGGCGTGTAAGGGCATTTGGTCTGGCCGAGAAAAATCGGGACGAACTGATTCATGCCGGCGTTCGTGAACAAAAGATTCGGCGAGTCGGGCATGAGCGAACTCGACGGGACGATGGTGTGCTGCTTCGACTTGAAGAAGTCGAGGAACGACTGGCGGATTTCGTTGCCGGTAGGGATGCGGGCGGTGGTCATCGGATTAATTCAAAATTAAAAATGTAAAATTAAAAAACGGATTTGCCGCGCGGGAACGCAAAAGATTTCGACGCGACAAGGTAGGTAGACTAGCTGAATCTGGGAGCGCTAGGCGAGTTGGAATTTAGTGTGGTTGGACTGCGGCTGAAATTGCCGTCAGATTTGTTCACGCTCGCCCTCACCCTAACCCTCTCCCCCAGGAGAGGGAACAGCGGTGGTTGCGTCCGTGAGGCCGGAAGCCATAGCCATCAATTCAGCCGTGGATTTTCACCAAAACGCGCCGAGCGGTTCTCCCTCTCCCTGGGGGAGAGGGCCGGGGTGAGGGCGAGCGTCGCTTTCTCAATTCCCCGTCTTCAATTCCACCACGTCATGCGGCGCGGCTTCTTTCATGCCGGCGGCGCTGACGCGGATGTAGCGCGCCTTGCTGCGAAGCTGCTCCAGACTTTTCGCGCCGAGATAACCCATGCCGCTCTGAATGCCGCCGATGAGTTGGGCGAGCACGCGATCCACCGGGCCGCACGCTTCCTTGAGCGCTTCGATGCCTTCGGCGGCGACCTTGCGCGTGGTGTCAGATTTTTCGTGACCGTAACGCGCCGCGCTGCCGGACTTCATCGCCGCCAAACTTCCCATGCCGCGATAATGTTTATACATCTTGCCGCTGATCTCGACGACTTCGCCGGGCGCTTCGGTGCAACCAGCAAACATTCCGCCGCAGATGACACCTTGCGCGAGCGTGAGGGCTTTGACGATGTCGCCGGATTTCGTGATGCCGCCGTCGGCGAGGATGGAAACTTTTTTCTTCGCCGCCGCGCGGGAGCAGACGTAAAGCGCGGTCATCTGCGGAATGCCCACGCCCGCGACGATGCGCGTGGTGCAAATGGAACCCGGCCCCTGCCCTACTTTGATGACGTTCGCACCGCAGTCGGCGAGATAATCTACGCCAGATGCGCTGGTCACATTGCCAGCGATGATCGGGAGTTTCGGAAACGCATCGCGCAACACGCGCACCGTGTCGCCGACGCCTTGGCTGTGGCCATGCGCCGTTGAAACGGCAACGCAATCCACGCCGCGTTCCACGAGGGCGCTGACGTGTTCGAGAATTCGCTTCTTGTCGAGTTCGCCAAAGGCATTGCGCGTCGCGGAAACCGCCGCGCCGCAGACGAGACGAAAATGCGAATCGCGCGCGGGCTTGAACTGCGCTTTGCGTTCCTGCGTGATGCGCTCCACGTCGCTCATCGTGATGAGGCCAAGCATCTGGTCGTGGTCGTCCACAACGAGCAGCTTGTGGATGCCGAGATGCTCGGTGAAAAATTTATCGGCGCGGGCAATCGGGTCTTTGCCGAGTTCCTTCTTCGTGATGGTGTGGACTTGTTTGCGGGGCGTGAGCGCGGCAGAAACTTTTTTCGCGGCGTAACGCGGCTTGACGACGTGACCGGAAAGCAGGCCGACGAGTTTGCCTTTCTCATCCACGACGGGAAAGGTGCTGAAGCCGAATTTTTTCTCCTCAATCACGGCCAGCACATCGCCGATAAGCTGGTCAGGCGAGACTTTGATCGGTTCTTGGATGAGACCTTGAACGTGGAATTTGACGCGGCTGACTTCGGACAATTGCTGCCGCTCGGTCATGTTGTAGTGGATGAGGCCGAGGCCGCCATTCAGCGCCATCGCGATGGCCATGCGGGATTCCGTGACGGTGTCCATGTCGGCAGACACGGCAGGAATGTTCAGTTGCAGGCCGTCGGCGAGTTGGGTATCAAGCTGCGTGTTGCGCGGGAGGATGTCGGAGTAAAGCGTCGCCAGCGTGATGTCGTCGTAGGTGAGGCCGACCTGGCTGTTCGCGGGGAAAAAAGAATCCGCGTGCTGATAGAAAGTGTCGTCGAGAGTGGAATTGCGCGTCGCTGCCATGTCAGAAAATGCCCGTCGCGCGGCGCGGTTGGCAAGAATATTTTGGAATTCAATTGAAAGATTTATGGAAAAGACAAAGCTGAAAACAATTTGTTACGCCTGCCTGCCTGCCCTGATGCTTGGCCTGCTTGCACCCGCCGCGTTTGCCGACAACGCCGATAAAAAAGTGACGCCCAGCGCGATTGATAAATCCGGCTACCACCTTTTCCACAGAACTCCCGATGATACGCTCCGGGAGTTGAGCACTGACCGGCCGGACAAAACGGAAAGTCCCTACACCGTGGACGCCGGACATTTTCAAATCGAAATGGATCTCGTCAGTTACACGCGCGACCACGATACCGCCGACGGCGCGGACACGGTGGTGGATACGTTCGCGGTGGCCCCGGTGAATTTGAAGGTGGGGCTTTTTAACGACGTGGATTTGCAACTCGTGCTCGACACTTATAACCACGTCACCACCCGTGACCGGCAGGCGGGAACTACGGAGCACCAATCTGGCTTTGGCGACATAACGATCCGGCTAAAAAAGAATTTTTGGGGCAACGACGGTGGCAAGACGGCTTTTGGCATCATGCCATTCATCAAAGTGCCCGCCAACCAGGACGGCTTGGGCAACCACTCGGTTGAAGGCGGAATCATTCTCCCGCTCGCCGTGGGACTGCCGCTCGGCTGGGACATGGGCTTGATGACGGAATTTGATTTTCTCCGTAACGACGAGAACAGCGGCTATCACACCGCCTTCGTCAACACCGCCACTTTCAGCCACGACCTCATCGGCAAGCTCGGCGGCTATGTGGAATTTTTCAGCGAAGTCAGTTCGCAACGCGACACGCCGTGGATCGGAACCGTGGACCTCGGCCTCACCTACAACCTCACCGAAAACATCCAGTTGGACGCAGGCGTGAACCTCGGCGTCACCAAATCAGCAGACGACTACAACCCCTTCATCGGCATCTCGGTTCGTTTTTGAAACTGCGCCGTCATTTTTCATGAAAAAAAAGTTTGAACATTTTTGGCGGTTACTGCATCAATGAATCGCTTGCAGTTTTTCCGAAACATATTTTTTGCGCTCGCCGCCTTCATTTGGCTGCCCGCCTCGGCGCACTGCGAACTGGAAAACATTCCCGGCCTTGAATTCCTCCATTGCGGTGGCGCCAGCCAGTCCGCCAACTCGCCCTGTCAGGATTGCGACGACTGCTCGGTGGAAAATGCCCAATACAAGTCCGACTCACAGCCGCTGACGCTGTGCGCTCCGAACTGGTTGCCGCTTGAAACCGCGCCGCTTCAAGACCTCAAGCCGGGCCAGCCGGTTCTGGCGGACCTGAAAATTTTCACGGTGGGGCGGCCAGAATTTTTCAACGCCCGACATTTTGTTTCCCGCACGGCACTTCCTGCCCGTGCTCCTTCCCTTGCTTCGTAATTAGTCCCGTCCGGGACCTCCTCGTTTTTCCGTGGTGTGAATTCACGCCTGATTTCCGTTTTTCCATTTGGTTTGTCCGTTATGATTTTTATGAAGCGAAAGAATTTTTACAGTTTGCCGCTGGTTCTGGCGGTGGTGCTGGGAAGCGCAACCGCGTTTCCAGCTAAAGGCCAGGAAACAAATATGGCGTCCGCCACAAATGCGCTGGCGCTCGATGCGGCGATCCGGCTCGCGCTCGAAAACAATCCTGACATTCGTGTGCTGGCAGCGGACATCGCGGCGGCGCAGGGCGAAGTCACGACAGCGACGACGTGGCAGAATCCCGACCTATCCGTCGCACCCGGCTTCAAAAACATCCGCGAGCCAGCCGACACGCAGTTTCACGGCAACTTCGGATTGGAACAAACTTTTGAGTGGCCGGGCAAACGGGCGTTGCGAAAAGCCGTGGCGGAAAAAAATGTCGCCGTGCGGCAGCTTGCGCTTGCAGGATTTCGTTCGCAGCTCGCCATTCAGGTGCGGCGGACTTACTCGACGCTGCTGGCTTCACGCGAAGTTGTCGCATTGCGAGAGCAGCGATTGACGCTCGCCAAGTCCTTCGTGGACGCGGCAAAGAAACGCGCCGAGGGCGGGTTCGCGCCGGAGTTCGAGGCGACGAAAGCGGAAGTCGAAGTTGTCGCCGCGCAAAAATCACTTCGCGAGGCGCAGGCGCAGCAGGACGCG
Source organism: Limisphaerales bacterium (assembly GCA_043776855.1). Lineage (GTDB taxonomy): Bacteria > Verrucomicrobiota > Verrucomicrobiia > Limisphaerales > UBA11358 > UBA11358. The sequence goes on from JAYVQV010000244.1 coordinate 7,489, forward strand.
GCGCGCGTGATGCTCAATTCATTGATGGGGCGCAATCCATCCGAACCGCTCGCCGTCACCGGCGCGCTGACGAATGAAATGGCATTGCCGAGTCAGTTCACGCTGCTCGAAAAATCTCTCGCACTTAATCCCGCCGTGAAAGTTCAGGAAGCCGAAGCGCAGCGGACGGGCTTGAGCTTGCAGGCCGTCCGCAAGTCGCGCCTGCCGGATTTCAAAATCGGGCCGGGCGTGGAATACACCCGCGACGAACAGATCGTCGGCCTCGGCGTCAGCTTGCCGCTGCCGTTGTGGGACAAAAAGAAAGGCGAGATCGCCACGGCGACCGCTGCACAGGAAAAAGCATTGGCCGAACTGGAAAAACTGCGCCGCGAAATTTTGCGCGACGTGGCGACGGCGTCGCAAAACCTGACTGCCGCCAAAGACTCGCTCGCGTTTTATACGCCGGCCCTGCGTGAGAAATTGAAAGCTGCACTGGACGCGGCCACGCAAGGTTATGCCGAAGGCCGCACGCCGCTGCTGCTTTACCTCGAAGCGCAGCGCACTTACTTCGGCACGCAGGCGGATTA
>JAYVQV010000245.1:0-8042 GCA_043776855.1 Limisphaerales bacterium
ACAAAGATGTCGCGCCTACGGCGCCGGGAAAACACAGCAGCTAGATTTTGCCCAAGTCGGAATATCAACGAGCTGCGCTTCTGCATAGCACCGGAGGCGTGCCGGAACTAACAGCAACAAACTGCAGCTCAATTTCCTTTCTTAATACCTTCAGCAAGCGCTTCTAAAATCACCCGGGTCTTTTCATCGGCAGCGTGAATTACCATTCCGGTGGTGCTTATGATTCCTGCGTAAAAACTTTTCTCTTTATCAAAACTCCGGTCGGAATACATCACGTAAACTATCCATTGCTCGCGTGCGTAACCTAAAACTATGTTTGGTAACGGAACATCTCTTTCTTCTATTTCTTTGTTTGGCTGACCTAACGCCTTAATCACATCGTAATAGGTGCTTTGATGGGTGAGGCTTTTGTAATTCTGAATCGCAGACTTTCTTTCCTTTGGAGATCTGCCGCTTTCGCTAAAGAAAAGTCCAATGACAAAGATAATTAAAAACAAGACCAATAAGCCGCCGCAGCCAAGAGCAAGAGCGCTGGTTCGTTTTATTGGTGATCCACATTGCGGGCAAGCCTTCGCGTTTTTACTGATCATGCTCCCACAATCCTTGCACTTAATCAGATTACCAGCAGTCGGCTCTTCAATAAATTTTCTGGAGAAACCACCCGGTAAACGCGTGGAAGACATTTCAATTTCAACAAGATTTTTGTCTAGCCTTCCTAAAACCTTGTTACTGCAACTGGGACAATCAATCAATTGGTCATAAAGTTCATTTGGACATTCAATCGGCTGCCCGCATTTTGGGCACGTCATTTTGAAAAACTCTTGGCCGTTGTCGTTCATGAATACAATTCAATAACCTAAACCATTTCTGTCTCGCAACTTTTTTCGCCGCACCCACAGCCGCCTGCTTCCTGATCGCTGAAATCGTGCGCGTCCCAGTTCGGATCAAGGCCGAGGTCTTTGAGCATCGAGAATGAATGTTAATTGGCCCAAACAGCAACCTTCAATTTTCGCTGGCGATAATCGGCGCGGACTTTGATGGCCGCACGACTGAAAGCGCGTTCCGCCCTCACAATAAAGGCGCGCTTGGGGGGGCTTTTTTTGGTGCTCATGGTTTGAAAAATGTCCTGATCAAATTCATATCATGTGTTTCCGAAGAAGCGAGCAACTTTGCCGGCAGCGAACGGCTGTCCCAAACCGTCCAGCGGGTCGCCAGCGGCAAATAATCATTGGCAAAATGCGCCCGGCTGCGCGTGAACCGGCGGCGAATATCGGCGCTGGGAACATTGTGCCCGCCCATGCGAACGCGCTGACGCACACGCGCCACCGCCTGCGCGGGCGTTGCCAGGCAAAGATAATGGATTTCGATTTCATAACCTTTGACCAGCGCCGTTCCCAACAACTTGAGATAGGTGCGCCCGCTCAACGTGCTTTCCAGTGCGAAGGTCTCTTTGCGGGAAACAGAATTGTGAACTTCATTGAGCAACAGCCTCCCAGCTTTCATCGCAACGATGGAAGGATTGAATGGCGAAAGTCCGCGCGCAATTTCGTCAGCATTGAAGAATCGCAGACACTTGACTTCCTTGGGAAGAAATTCGGCAGCAAAGGTTGTTTTGCCCGCGCCGTTGCAGCCAGCAATGAGATAAATGATCGGCTTACGCATTGAAATCTATTTTGCAATCATCAGTTCGGCATCAGTTTCACAACTTTCCTTCCCACACCCACAACCGCCTTCTTCCTGATCGGCGAAATCGTGGCTGTCCCAGTTCGGGTCGAGGCCGAGGTCTTTGAGCATCTGCAAATCTTTTTCGACGGGCTGGTTCAGGGTGGTGAGATAATTCCCGACCATCAGCGCGCTCGCGCCGGCCATGAAGATCATGCTCTGCGCGTCGCGCAGGTTCACGGTGCGGCCACCGGCGATCATGATTTCCTGCCGCGGCAAAATGAAACGGAAGCACGCAATGGTCTTCAAAATTTCCATGACGGGCAGCGGATCAAGCTTGGCAAACGGCGTGCCGGGAATGGGATTGAGGATGTTCACGGGCACGACGTTTGCGCCGATGGCTTTCAATTCAAACGCGAGGTCGCAACGGTCTTCGCGCGTCTCGCCCATGCCGATGATGCCGCCGGAACAAATTTTTATTCCCGCTTTTTTCAAATAGCCAATCGTCTCCAGCCGTTCGTCGAACGTGTGTGTGGTGCAGGTGTTCGGAAAAAAGCGGCGGGAGCTTTCGAGGTTATGGCCGTAACATTCGAGACCGGCTTCCTTCAAACGGTTCGCGACTTCCTGTTTCTTGATGAGGCCGAGCGAGGCGTCGGGACGCGTCTTGCCGCCCGCTTTCATCTCGCTGATGCGCGCGCAGACTTCATCGAGCATCGGACCTTCGTTCAGACCTTTCCACGCGGCGACGAGGCCGACGGCGGTGACGGAATTTTTGTTCGCTTCATCGGCGGCTTCGGAAACGGGTTCGGGTTCGATGAAACCATATTTCGGCGAGCCGGTCTGGTAATGCGCGGACTGCGCGCAGAAACTGCAATTCTCCGAACACGCGCCCGCCTTGGCGTTGACGATGGAGCAGAGGTGAATCTTGTTCCCTTTGAACTGCTCGCGGATGCGGTTCGCCCACGAAAGCAAATCTAAAATGTCGGCGGAGGATTCGAGATTGAAAAGCCATGTCGCCTCGTCGCGCGTGATGTGTCCGCCGCCGAGAACTCGCTGGCCGAGGGTGGAAAGTCTGGCGTGGCTGCTCGCGTCAATAGGGTTCGCTGTCATGGTTGACAGGATAGCCGCCGGGAAATTTTCTGCAAGCGGACAACTGTAGTGGCACAGGCTTCTAGCCTGTGTGTTCCTAGTCGGTAAAGTTACGCAACAATGAGTCCGAGATAAAAACTCACAGGCTAGAAGCCTGTGCCACTATTTCCCTTCCGCCGGAGCCGCCTTCGCCGGATGGACGGCGTTGAGATACGTTGCGAGCGAGGCAATCTGAATGTCCGTGAGCGGCCCGCCCTGCGATTGCGCGAACGCCGGCATGAGCGAGCCGGGTTTGCCGTAGGTGATCCAGGTGCGCCAGAATTCTTCGTTCGTCGGGATGGTCAGCTTGGTGAGGTCGGGAACCATCTGGGCGCGATGCTCGGCGGCGTGGCAGACGCCGCAAACGATGTCATAAAGTTGCTGCGCGTATTTGCCTTCGCTTTTGCCGATGTGGCACGTCGCGCAATCGCCTTTGAACACGGCCTGCCGGTCAATTTTCGCCGCCGCGATGCCCGCCGCTTTTTGCTCCGCCGACATTTCAATTTTCGGGGCGGGCGTAAGATTGATGCGCATCCACAGGTCACGTTTGCCTTTGTCGGTGGCGAAATTCACGCTCTTGTTCAGCATCCCTTGCTTGCCCGCGAGGTTGACGCTCAAGCGCACTTCGCCGTTCGTTCCCGGCGCGAGCTGCCACGGCACGGGTGGCAATTCCGCCGTGGTGCAACCGCACGACGGATGCACGTTCAGAATCGTGACGATGTTCGTGGTGATGTTCGTGAAGCTGAAAGTGAACTTCGCAAAATCCGTCCCCTCGAAGGCGTCCACTGTTTTCTGGGAACCGTCAAACGCCAGCACGCCGTCCGGCAGCGGCTCGTTTTCGCGCGAGATATCCGGCACATAAACCGGCGCGGAGGCGACCTCGTTGGACGGCTGCGCGGCGGCAGGGAAAATCAGGGCAGAAAAAATCGCGGCGAAGGCGAACAAATTCCAGGGCAGTTTCATGGCCGGAAACATTACGCCGAACGCCGCATTTTGACGAGCGGAAATCACTTGGAAATTGTGGCGGCAGGCATCCTGCCTGCCGTAGAGGGCGGCTTCCAGCCGCCCGGAAAAAACGCCGCGAAATTTTTTGAACAACCAAGCAACGAAGGAACAAAGTTCGGGAAGTTCGCCTTCGTTGCTTGCTTCCTTGGTTGTTCCAGCGTTTTTCCGCTGGGCTGGAAGCCCAGCTCTACGTCAGCCAAGATGGCTGACGCCACCTACGCCAGCCGGTTCAGCGCGCTCAAGACAGCTTTCACCGACGCGAGTTCAATGTTCGTATCCACCGCCGCGCCCCAGCGGGATTTCCCGTCGGCAGTTTTAATCTGGATGTAGGCAATCGCCGCCGCGCCTTCGCCGCTGCTCAGGGCGTGCTCGGCGTAGTTGGAGATTTCAAATTTCGGAACGCCCATCGTGCTGAAGCCGTGGACAAGCGCGGCGAGCGGGCCGTTGCCTTCGCCTTTGAATTCGGCGGGCTTTCCAGCGCGCAACAATTTTGCATCGCACTTCACCACGCCGTTTTTGCTTTCCGTTTCAAAACCGGATAATTGCCACGGTGAAACGCGCTCGACGTATTCCTTCCAAAACATCGCCTTCAATTCCGCGCCGGAAACTTCGCGACCCAGCTTGTCCACCGCGTCATTGGCAATGGGGCCGAACTCGCGCTGCATATCTTTTGGCAACACGATGCCGAATTCACTTTCGAGCAAGTAGGCGACGCCGCCCTTGCCGGACTGCGAATTGACGCGGATGACTTCCTGATATTTACGCCCAATGTCCGCCGGATCAATCGTGAGATACGGAACGTCCCAAAAAATTTCCGATTTCCGATTTCCGATTTCCGATTTTTTCCCATCCCACTCCGCCAAACCTTTCTTGATGGCGTCTTGATGCGAACCACTGAACGCGGTGAAGACGAGTTCACCCGCATACGGTTGACGCGGCGGAACGGTCATGCCGGTGCTGCGCTCATACACATCAATGATGGAAGCGAGATTCGAGAAATCCAATTTCGGATCAATGCCGTGCATGTAGTGATTCAAACCCACGGTGACGATGTCCAAATTTCCCGTGCGTTCGCCGTTACCAAACAACGTTCCCTCGACGCGATCTGCGCCCGCAAGCAAACCAAGTTCCGTCGCGGCGACACCCGTGCCACGGTCGTTGTGCGTGTGCAAGCTGATGATGAGCGAGTCGCGATTCTTGAGGTTGCGGCACATCCATTCGATCTGGTCGGCATACACATTCGGCATCGCGACCTCGACGGTGTCTGGCAAATTCAAAATCATTTTGTGCTGCGGCGTTGGTTGCCACACATCCATGACGGCTTCGGAAATTTCCTTGGCGTATTCCACTTCCGTCATGCTGAAACTTTCCGGCGAATACTGGAGCATCACCTCCGTGCCGCCCGCCGTGAGCCGGTGCAAACGGTCTTTGATCATCTTCGCGCCGTTCACCGCGATGGCCTTGATCTCATCCTTCGACTTGCCAAACACGACGCGACGCTGCGCCGGTGAGGTCGAGTTATACATGTGGATAATGACCTTCTTCGCGCCGATGAGCGACTCGACGGTGCGCTCGATCAAATCCTCGCGCGCCTGCACGAGCACCTGCAACCAGACATCATCCGGCGCGTGGCCTTTCTCAATGAGCAAGCGGTTGAAGGCAAATTCCGTATTCGATGCCGACGGAAAACCGACTTCAATTTCCTTGAAGCCAATCTTCACGAGCGTCTGAAACAATTCCAACTTCTGCGAAATGTTCATCGGCACCGCGAGCGCCTGATTGCCATCGCGCAAGTCCACGCTGCACCAGCGCGGCGCGTGCGTGAGCGTGCGGCTCGGCCACTGGCGGTCGGTCAACTTCGGCGCGTGTTGGAACGGCTGGTATTTTTTGGACGGGTCTTTTTGCATGGTCTGGCTTTCTCATTATTGCCATCCGGCGGTGAGTTAATAAAACAAAAAACCCACCGCCGTTCGGCAGTGGGTTTTGGTTAAATCGCTTTTACGAATCAAAAACCCGCCGCCGCGCTGGTAAGCAGCGCGTTCGCAAGCAGCCCGTCCTTCGTAGCAAAACTACGGAGGGTGGACAGGTTCAAATTCGTTTTCACAAGGCGACAATAGTTCATTTGCTTTGTCTTGTCATCGGCAAAATTGTTGAATGATTCAGTGATCTCTGCACCACCCGCCGCCACCTCGCCCACCGGTTCCCGCCGTGATGCGGACTGGTGGCTCGCCGTGTTCGCGACCGTCGCCGTGCTGGCGCTGCATTTTTATTTTCTTAACCGTGTCGGCGGGTTGTATCGCGATGAAGTCTGTTCGGTCAACCTCGCGCAAGGTGAATTCAAAAACATCACGCACGATTCGTTCCCGGTTTTATTCCCGCTGTTGCTGCGCGGCTGGAACAGCCTTGGACTTTGCAGCTCCGACCTCGCCGCCCGCAGTTTTGGTGTGCTGATGGGACTTGGTCTGACGGTGGCATTTTGGTTCGCTGCGCGCTGGACGCGTCGCGCGTCGCCGCTGTGGTCGCTCGCGCTCGTGGCGCTAAACGCCTGGGTGATTTACTACTCCGCCTCGCTCCGCGCCTACGGCCTCGGCTGCGCGATGATTGCGCTTTGCACGGCTGCGGCGTGGCGCTTCACCCAAAATCCCGGCAGAAATTCCTGGCTGCTCTTTACCGCCACCACCGTGTTGAGCGTGCAGACGCTGTATCAAAATTCAGTTTTGGTTGCTGGCATTTGCGCGGGCGCGGGCGCGGTGGCGTGGCGCGGAAAAAATTTCAAACTGGTTTTCGCCGTCTTGCTTGCCGGACTCGTCGCGGCGATTTCACTGCTGCCTTATTACAGCAACGTTGCCGGGATGTCGCAGAGCGCCGCGCCGCTGCGGATGGATTTTGACTGGCGTGGCGCGCTGTTGCATCTCGACACGCTGCTGGCGTTTCCGATGCCGCAATGTTTCTGGCTCTGGCCGGCGCTCGCCGGATTGGTCTTGGTTCGCGCGGTCATCGGAGTTTTTTCCACCAAGCGCAATGACCTTTCCCTGTTTGCCGCCGTGACGATGGTGACGGGCGCGGCGGCGTTCTGGATTTTTTTATGGCGGGCGAATTTTCCCGTGCAGCCGTGGTATTTCATGCCGCCGGTCGCGGTGGCGGCGGTTTGTCTGGAGGCGGCTTTGCCACGCCCCACCGGAAAATTCCGCGCCGCACTCTTCGGCGGGCTGGCCGCGATGATTGTGATTTCAGCGCTGTTCGCTGTGCGGCTGCTGGACTACCGCTTCACCAACGTTCCGCAGTTCGCGCAAAAAATTTCCGCCGCCGCCGGGAAAAATGATCTGGTCATCGTCACGCCGTGGCAGCTTGGCATCACGTTCGACCGCTACTTCCACGGCGCGTGTGAGTGGATGACCGTGCCGCCGCTCGTGGAACACACCGCCCACCGGTTTGATTTGATCCAGTTGCTGATGGCTGACCCGGACGTGATGACGCCGGTGCTGGAAAAAATTTCCGCCACGCTCCGCGCCGGTGGAGCGATCTGGGTCGTGGGTGGCATCAATGAAGTGAACGGCACGAACGCGCCCGTGCCGTTGCCGCCGCCGCCGCTGCCGGGCAGCGGCTGGAACGAAACGCCTTACCGGATGACGTGGAACAACCAGCTCGCCTGGCTGCTCCGCCGAAACGCCACCAACATCGAGTGCCTCGACCGCGGCTTCGCCGAGGACGTGAACTTGAACGAGCGCGCGGCGTTTTCCAAAGTGACCGGCTGGAAAAATTGATTTCCATTTTCCGCGCCATGCGGAAAGCTGTGCCGGAAAAATTGCCATGACCACACTCGTTTGTTTTGCATTGAAGGAAGAGGCCGCGCCGTTTCGGAAGCTGGCGGCGGCGAAGTCCGGCGTGGTCATCCGCCTCGTCGGCATGGGCCGGGCGAACGCGGAAAAATCCATCCGGGAATTTCTCGCCCACAATGCTCCCAAGCTGGTGCTGACGTGCGGCTTCGCGGGTGGGCTGAATCCGGATTTGAAAATTGGCGACGTGGTGTTTGAAAGCGGAAACCAATCAGTGCCGGCTGACATCGGCGGCTGCGAAAAATTACTAGCCGCTGGTGCGAAGTCGGTAAAATTGTTCTGCGCCGACCGCATCGCGACAACGGTGGCGGAAAAAAAGAAGCTGCGCGTCGAAACTGGCGCGGATGCGGTGGAGATGGAGTCGGGCGTGATTCAGGCGGTGTGCCGCGAGCGCGGAATCGCGTGCGTGAC
>JAYVQV010000246.1:0-2091 GCA_043776855.1 Limisphaerales bacterium
ACGTTTCCGCTCGGCACCAACACCGTCACCGTCACGGCCACCAACAATGGGGTCGGCACAAATAAAACGTTCACCGTCACCGTGCGCGACACCACGCCGCCCGTCATCACTTTGCTGGGCGCAAATCCGTTCACCAATTTTATCAACACCGCCTTCATCAATCCCGGCGCCACGGCGACGGACATTTATGCGGGCAATTTAACCGGGGCCATCGTCGTCACCGGCACGGTCAACCCGAATGTCCTCGGCAGCTACACGCTCACTAACACCGTGAACGACGGCAACGGAAATTCCGCCACTACGAACCGCACCGTGGTCATCGTGACCCCGCCGCCGACTTTGAAAATCGCGGCCGACGGCGGCCAGACGGCGTTTTACTGGCCGGCCTCCGCTACGAATTACGTTTTGCAGACCACCACGAACCTCGCGGGAACCAACTGGGTGAACGTCACCAACGGCACGCCCATCATCGGCCTCACGTTGAGCAACGCCCTGCCCGCCGCGTTCTTCCGGCTGCAAGCGCCGTAGGGATGCGCCGAAGTTCCTGACGGCAGCAACGGCGGCGAGCGTTTTTTGAATGTCCATCACGCGCATTGGATTCACTTTGCCAGCGGTCGCAAGCAACAACTAAAACTGCAAACCCCATGCTCGCCCAAATCATCCGAGAACAACATTCACCCGGCTGGTGGATTGCCGCCGTTGTCATCGCCATCATCGCGCTCTATTTGTTTATCAAGATTGAGCACTTCATTCTTCGTTTACTGGCCGGGGTCATCGGGCTGGCCGCGATTGCGGGCGTGGGGGGGTGGTTTTTTCTGCGGCACTAAACCGTGCCGCCAGCCGCCCATGTCTTAATGGCTGAATAAAAAAAAGACGGGCGGAGAATGAATCCCCCGCCCGTCACGAAATGTTTTTTGAAGTGGATTAAGCGGAAAGTTTCCGGCGGATTAAACCAATCATCGTGAGCGCGCCGCCCAGCATGGCCGCTGTCGTCCCACCATCGGGGACACCGGCGCTATAGACTGAATAGAATGAAAGGCCGCCAACCGCCGGATTGCCTCCGGGCGGCGGGTTAAAAGAAAATGTGCCGCTCAACCCGCCGATGTAAAAAGCCTGTTCCCAGCCGCCGCCCTGTCCACCCCAATGGAGAAAAATATAATCTCCACCCGCCAGAATAATGTTTTCAGCACCGCCACCGAAGCCGCTGGCGACCTTGGTGAAATAAGGATCAATCACGGAAGTGGGCAGCGCGGAAGCCGTGAAGGAATTATACGCCGCGATGTCCGCCGACAACCAACTGTAAACCGTCGCATCACCGTAATTGCCGATGTCGCTCTGGGGTGCGGCCACGACCAGCGAACCGCCGCTCATCGTGATGTTGAGGGGAGTCGGAATGGCGTAGCCAGCCGCCAAGGATGAGGTCAAGATTGCCACCACCATCGTCTTTTTAAGAATGTTCATTTTCATAGGTAGAGGTTTAGCAGGCAGCTTGCCATCTTCCTTGGAAAATAGCTGTCGAGGCTAAATCGCTTGTTTATGAATGAAAAAAAACACTTTTTAATCCCACCCACCGCTCGAAAACCATCAGCAAACGCTTGGGAAACGTAATACTTTCCGACAGATTTACAGATTCTCTCCATAGAAAATCAAATTGTCTGTGGTGGATTTTGCCTGTGTTACAGACGAGCGCAGCAACTATTGGAACACCCCTACCGCCTAAATAAACTCCCGCTGCCGTGGGGCGAGCAAAGCAGGACAAGTTTTGCTTTGCTCGCCCCACGACAGCGCATGGGCAGCGATGCAACCGCCAACAGAGTTTTGAACGCTGCGCCGCTTGTCAAATCCAAGGCGGTGGTCTATCGTCGCGCCATGTTGCTGAAAAATATTTCCGCCATCACCACGCTGCTTGCTTGCAGCGCGCAATTCACTTTGGCCGACACCGTTCTGCTCAAGGATAAATCCTCTGTCACCGGCAAAATCCTCGCGGAAAAATCCGACGCCGTCGTCGTGGACGTGGGCTACACCGTGCTCGTCGTCCCGCGCAGCGCCATCAGCCGTATCAGCAAGGCCAGCGAGACGAACGCGCCCGTC
>JAYVQV010000247.1:0-2091 GCA_043776855.1 Limisphaerales bacterium
GAGAAGGCGCTGCTCAACGCGATTTCGCAGCAGCCGAACATCGAGATTTTTGAGAACCACATCGCGATTGATCTGATCACGAGCCAGAAGCTCGGCTACGTCGGCGAGAACCGCTGCCTGGGCGCTTACGTTTTTGACAAGAAGACCAGCCACGTCGAGACGTTTTCCGCGCCGGTGACGATTCTGGCGACGGGCGGCTGCGGCAAAGTTTATCTTTACACGACGAATCCCGACATCGCGACCGGCGACGGCGTGGCGATGGCGTATCGCGCGGGCGCGGCGATTGCGGACATGGAGTTCGTGCAGTTCCATCCGACGTGCCTGTATCATCCGAAAGCGAAATCATTTCTCATCAGCGAAGCCGTGCGCGGCGAGGGTGGCATTTTGAAAACGCTCGATGGCAAAGAATTCATGGATGGTTATCATGCGCTGAAATCGCTCGCGCCGCGCGACGTGGTGGCGCGGGCGATTGACAGCGAGATGAAAAAATCCGGCGCGGATTCCGTGCTGCTCGACATCACGCACAAGCCGGCCAAGTTCATCATCGAGCGCTTTCCGAACATTTATCAGACGTGTTTGCGCTACGGAATTGACATCACGAAGGAAGCGATTCCCGTTGTGCCGGCGGCGCATTATCAATGCGGCGGCGTGGTGACGAACGTGGATGGCGAGACGGACATCGCGGGACTTTACGCGGTGGGCGAGGTGGCTTGCACGGGGCTGCACGGCGCGAACCGGCTGGCGAGCAATTCGCTTTTGGAGGCGATGGTCTGCGCGCATCGGGCGGCGCTGAAAGTGGCGGCAGGCATCTTGCCTGCCGTAGAGGGCGGCATCCTGCCGCCCGGAAAAAACGCTGGCAGCACAGTTGAGGATGAAAAAGTTTCGGGCGCAGTTTGCCGTTCCACGCCTTTGCCGCCGGGCTGGAAGCCCGGCTCTACGGCAGGCAGGATGCCTGCCGCTACACCATTTGTCATCCCGCTCTGGCAATCCGGCAGCGCGACGAATGCGGATGAACTTGTTGTCGTCTCGCACAACTGGGATGAGATTCGGCGGCTCATGTGGGATTACGTCGGCATCGTGCGGACGAACAAGCGGCTGCAACGCGCGCAGAAGCGGCTGGCGAATTTGCAGGAGGAAATCCACGACTACTATTGGAACTTCATTGTCACCGCCGACCTGCTGGAACTTCGCAACATCGCGACGGTGGCGGAACTCATCGTGCGCTGCGCGTTGCTGCGGCCGGAAAGTCGCGGACTGAATTACAATCTGGATTTTCCCGATTTGAATCCCGACTGGTCGCAGCGGGACAGCGTGGTGCGGCGGGGGAATTAGGCCGAACACCGCAGTTGATTTTTACAGAAGCAAACGGAGGCAACGGAGAAGCAGGGACTGGCACGCTTTTACTGGACGGGAAAAGTTCCGGCGGGCGACGCCCGCCGTAGTGGCACAGGCTTCTAGCCTGTGGGTTCATTCCCACGAACTCACAGGCAAGATGCCTGTGCCACTAGGGAATTCGGGATTAGAGCGTTCCAGAAATCTTGTCGTTGGCGGAAGCGACTCCGCGCAAATTTTCCGGCGGGCGGGAATAATTTTTCAACCAGCCAAAGTTTTTTCCACCGCCAGCTTCAATCCACCCACACGCCGGGAGTTTTCACGCAGGCTCGTGCATGGTTAGACCGCGTGAACGTGTCTGTAATCCAGTTCCAAGTAAATGAGGACAAAAACAAAGCCAAGTATGACAAGGCCACACCAGATTAGAAGCAGACGCGAAAAACGGGTGTGGCGGGCGCGGCGAAAATGTAGGAAGGCAAACAACAGAGCAATGAGCGAAGCGATGCCGCCAAACATCAAGCCTAATGCCATCTCAATCAGACCGCCTTCCGATCCAGAACTTCTCGGCATGAAACTGAAACGATAAAACTCCGCATTGACGACCATCAAAAGCCCATAGGAACTAATAACCGAAAATATCAACGCTAGTATTCGCATAACAGCCGCCTAACCAGTTATCATGCGATTTGGGTCGCAGTTTTTTTGATGTGCGAACAACGGGTTCGCCCGCCTAATTAAGCACGCTCCGCGTTGCGGGCA
>JAYVQV010000248.1:0-2085 GCA_043776855.1 Limisphaerales bacterium
GCTGATGAAAGATTTGTCCGCCGCGTCCGCGAACTTCGCGTATCGCCTTGTCGAGCCGGATTTCCAACTGCCGTTAAAACTCGAACGACACGAAGCGACGAAACTTTTGCCCGCGCGCGTGAATGAAATCACGTTCACCTCGGTGATCTCGGATGCGGGCGTGATGCTCACGCAGGCGAAACTGGACATTTTGCCCGGCGATAAACGGCTGCTGCATTTCATGCTGCCGAAGGGCGCAAGTTTCTGGTTCGCGTTCGTGAATCAGAACGGCGTGTGGCCCTGGCGCGAAGGCGAGGAGATTTTGATTCCGCTCGAACAGCAGTCGCGCGGTGACCAGCCAGTGCCGGTGGAGATTTTCTTCAGCAGCGAAGTCGGCAAGGCCAGCGGCAGTGCGCTGGATTTGAGTCTGTTCGCGCCGAAGTTTGATCTGCCGTTGGAAAATCTGACGTGGCGGGTTTTTCTCAATGACAAGTGGCAGTTGAAAAAATGGAGCGGCGCGTTGCAGTTGCAGCAGCAGGAAATCGTGGCGAATCCCGCCCACGCGGGACTCGACGTGCAACGTTATCTGCAAAACGAATCCAGTTTTCAGCGCGACAAAACGAAGCAGGCCGAGCAGATGCTGGCGTTTGGTAATTCGGCCTTGCAGAACGGCGATCCGCAGCAGGCGCGGCGCGCGTTCGAGTCCGCCTACGGCCTCTCGCGCAACGACGCGGCGTTCAATGAAGACGCGCGCGTGCAACTCAACAACCTCAAATTGCAACAGGCGCTCGTTGGTTTGAATGTGCGCCAGGCTGCCGTCGGCGGTGCGGGTGGCGCGAACGGAAAATTACTTCAAGTGCGGAACAACGGCACCGCGAACTACACGCAGTCGGACGCGAAGCAGATTATTGACAACAACAGCGCCGATGAAAACGCCGCGCTGATGAAACTCGCCGGACGCCTCATCCAGCAGCAAGACGCAGCGGTGGCAAATCCCGCCGTCATCCGCGCGAACATCCCCGAACAGGGACGGCTGCTCACTTTCAAGCGCGCCGTCGTCGTGGATAATTGGGCAGATCTGGGAATCAGTTTACAGACGCGCACGACGGGCGGTGCATCGTGGGGACTGCGAATGGCCGTGCTGATTTTCACCGCGCTGGGGCTGGCGGGACTGGGGCTGATGGCTCGTCGCTGGACCGGAAATGCGCGCGGATAATTTTCCGCTCACATTTTGGGATGCAGCTTCACCCACTTCTCGTAATGCTGCGCCACCCGTTTGCCGGTGTCCTTGAACCAGCCGTAGCCTTTGCGGCGCTCACGGGAAATTTCATTCACGTCGTCGTGGATGGTCTGGTCGCGGTCACCGAACAGCGGTCTGTCCGTGCCGACTTCGTAGTAACGCGCCCAAATCGGACCGCGTCCGGGCGAGTCCACCAGCTTGCGGCTTTCGCTGCCCACCACTTGAAAAGCCTTGCCCATGATTTTAGTTTTCTCAAACCAAGCCACCGCCGCGTGAACGGCCACGACGACATTTGAATCCGGCTTCGGCAGTTGCATCAGGAACAAAGTCAGCGTCGCACTCTCGCTGGAGGCGAGCGCAGGCATCTCATAATTTCGTGCCGAAACCGGCTGCAACGTCAGCGCGTCATGCTGCTGGCCCCAGGCCGTGCGGCGGCCATCGGCCACAACCTGCGTGGCGCGCACGCAATCCAGCCCCTGCCTCCAACTGGCGTCCGCCTTGGCCCGCGCGGCCAACGGCACGAAAGAAAATTCATCCCCGCCGAGAGAAGCATCGCGCAACAAATGAATGATGTTCAGCATCGCATCGTCGTTAAACGTGATCGCATCGTGATAGCCGCCCTGCAACGGCCAGACCTGCGGCCAGCCGCCATTCGGAAATTGCGCGGCGAAAATGTAGTCCAGCCCGCGCAGAAAACTTTTCTGCAACGGCGCGCTGTTGGTTTTCGTTGCGGAGACCACCTTCGCCAGAAAACGCAGCTCCGTGATTGTCGCGTCGTTGTCGAACGTGCCGACGTAATTCCAATGCACGTCCGCCGGCGCATCGAAGTCGTGCGTGACCGTGAATTTTGAATTGCTGTCACCCGC